>JAYVQZ010000286.1:0-6688 GCA_043776735.1 Deltaproteobacteria bacterium
TTTGCGATCTTGTATCTACAGGCACCACATTGCGATCAAATGGCCTGAAAGAAGTAATGACCATTATGGAAAGTGAAAGTGTTTTCGTACAGACGAGAAAGTCCATTTCTCTTTCCAAAAGCGATGAAATTGAACGGCTCTTGCGCCGGATCGAAGGCGTACAAAAAGCGGCTCAAACTAAGTACATCATGATGAATGCCCCCAGAACGGCGCTCGAAGAGATCCGCTCACTTCTTCCGGGAATGGAGGAGCCATCGATTATCCCTTTGGGCACTGACAATGCTCGAATTGCCATTCATGCCGTCGCTCACGAAGGAGTCTTTTGGGAGACTATGGAGAGCCTGAAACGGGCGGGAGCTAGCTCTATTCTCGTGATGCCCATCGAAAAAATCATCTAATGAAAACTCTCGTATGGAAAATCCTAAGTGAAAACGAGAAAAGTGGAGCGCTCACGCGTCCCGCCGTCTCTGGACGGGGAGATCTGTCGGGGCAGGTGGCTGAAATTTTATCCCAAGTGAAACAACGCGGAGACGAGGCGCTTAAATCTCTGACAAGCCGACTAGACAAAGTGACTCTTACCCAATTTGAAGTTTCCTCAGCTGAAGCTGCTGAAGGACGTCAGAAAGTATCTCAGGAGGCACGAACGGCAATGAAGCGGGCTGCCGCCAATATTGAGACTTTTCATCGCAGCCAGCTGCCGGTGAACTACAGCGTAGAGGTGTCTCCGGGCATCCTTTGCGAGCGGCATTCTCGCCCGATATCGCGCATTGGGCTCTATGCACCTGGAGGCAGCGCCTCATTGCCATCAACCGTTTTGATGTTGGGCATTCCCTCACGGCTTGCCGGTTGTTCGCTTCGGGTGCTCTGCACGCCTCCCAGAAAAGACGGCACCGTCGATCCTCATATCCTTGAAGCGGCCGCAATCAGCGGAATTGAAAAAGTTTTTAAACTAGGTGGAGCACAGGCCATTGGCGCGCTTGCTTTTGGGACGGCCACCGTCCCGAAGGTCGATAAAATTTTTGGACCTGGCAATGCCTGGGTCACCGAAGCTAAAGAACAGGTCGCCAGGTGTGGAACGGCTATCGATTTGCCTGCCGGTCCGTCGGAAGTTTTGGTCATCGCCGACGCTACAGCGAATGCTGTTTTTGTGGCGGCAGACTTGTTGTCGCAAGCAGAACACGGTTGCGATTCTCAGGTGGTTTTAATAACGGATAGTTTGGCACTCATCGAAGAGGTAAAAAAAAGTTTGGTTAGGCAATTGGCAGATCTTCCCCGCGCGGCGATTGCTGCCGAGGCACTCGAAAAAAGCTTGTTTATTATCGTTGATTCGTTAGCTGAGGCCTTTGAAGTCTCTAATGCCTATGCACCAGAACATTTAATTCTCCAAGTGGAAAATGCCGCCAACTACAAAGAGAAGATTGAGAATGCAGGGTCGGTGTTTTTAGGGCCCTGGTCGCCAGAATCCGCCGGAGACTATGCTAGCGGAACCAATCATGTGCTTCCCACCTATGGGCATGCCCGAACTCTTAGCGGGCTTCCCGTAGATTCTTTCCTCAAGCAGATCACCTTTCAACAGATCTCTGCAGCGGGATTGCGAGATTTAGGTCCGACGATTGAAACTTTGGCTGGCATTGAATTGCTCGACGCACATCGGCGAGCTGTCAGCGTTCGGTTGGACTATCTGCGACTAAAAAATGAGGTTCTGCGATGATTGAAAATACCCTCAGGCTACTGCGCCCTGCCATTCGTGAAATGCAAGCCTATCGCTCGGCACGCAGCCTTGGCATCGAAGGTAAAATATTTTTGGACGCCAATGAGTCGCCATGGGCCCCCGCCGGACATTCGGAAATCAACCGATATCCAGAACCACAGCCAGGGCGTCTGGTAAAAGCACTTGCGGACCTTTACTCCGTCGTTCCGCAACAGCTCCTCATCGGCCGGGGTGCGGACGATGCTATTGATGTTTTGGTTCGATCTTTTTGTGAAGCGGGAAAGGATTCCATTTTAATCTGTCCTCCCACATACGGCGTCTATGAGGTAGCCGCTAACATTCAGGGGGCGGAAGTAGTTCGCATTCCCGTAAAAGAGGAGTCTGGATTTGCTGTAGACGGCGCTGCGGTAGTTGCGGCCGTAACTCCAGCCACGAAGTTAGTTTTTTTATGTAGTCCGAATAATCCCACAGGCAACGTTGTCTCTGGTGAGACGGTGGAGGCCATTGCTAAGGCAATCGACGGTAAAGCCATCCTTGTGTTGGATGAGGCCTACATCGAATTTTCGGTGACCCCAAGCTTTGTATCGCGATTGAGCGACTATCCTAACGTGGTCGTCTTACGCACACTTTCCAAGGCTTGGGCTCTGGCTGGCGCCAGATGTGGAACGGCCATCGGACATCCGGGGCTCATCCAAGTTTTGCAAAAAGTGCGGGCTCCCTATCCCGTTAGTACTCCAGCCACCTCGGTAGTGATGAGCGTTCTTAATGAGCGGGGGAAAACGGCGTGTGAAAATCGGATCGCTTGCTTGTTAGACAATAGAAATGAATTGGTCGCCCAGCTGGCTGGAAATCCTCTAGTCGAGAAGGTGTTTCCTAGCGATGCCAATTTCGTATTGATAAAAACTCGCGACTCCAAAGAACTGATTCGCCGCTGCCTTGAGCGTGGGATCGTTGTGCGGGATCGCAGCCCAGAACCAGGTTTGGAAAATTGCGTTCGCGTTACTGTGGGGTCGTCTGAGGAAAACCTGGCCTTCCTTCAAGCAATTTCCGGCCAGCCGTCATTAGACAAACCTCTCGCCCGAAAAGCCACGGTAATTCGAAAAACCAAAGAGACTTCCATTGTGGCTTCCGTAGATCTGGATGGTGAGGGTGCGGCCAACATCGATACGGGAATTAAATACTTTGACCACATGCTGGAGCAAATTTCCAAGCATGGAGGTTTCGACCTCAAGGTTGAAGTTGCAGGAGACCTCGAAGTTGATGAACACCATACCGTGGAAGACACGGCATTGGTGCTAGGGGAATGCCTCAACAAGGCTCTTGGCGATCGAAGGGGAATCGGGCGTTACGGCTTTTTGCTTCCGATGGACGAGGCGGAAGCGAAAGTTTCCATCGATTTAAGTGGACGCCCCTATTTGGTTTTTAAAGGTCAATTCTCGCGCGAATATGTCGGTGAATTACCTACGGAGTTAGTTTCTCATTTCTTTCGCTCCCTTTCAGATTCTCTTCGGGCCACGCTTCACATAGAAGTGTCAGGAGAGAATGCCCATCATATGGTGGAGGCCTGTTTTAAGGCTGTAGGAAGAAGTTTGCGTCAGGCGATAGCTCGCGATGGCAGCAATGTGCTTCCGTCCACAAAGGGGCTCTTATGATCGCAATCGTAGATACCGGCGGTGCAAATATTGCCTCCGTGCAAAACGCGTTGGAACGGCTAGAAGTAAAGAGCCAGCTTACTTCGGACTGTGCTGAAATCGAAAACGCTTCCCATGTAATTTTGCCGGGCGTGGGCGCGGCTTTAAATTCAATGACGCGGCTTCAAAATTCAAACCTTGTCGATGTGATTCGCAATCTCAGCCAACCAGTTCTAGGTATCTGCTTGGGAATGCAATTGCTGTTTGAATCCTCGGAAGAAGGCGGTGCCGCATGCCTTGGAGTGCTTCCTGGAGTGGTACGCCGGATGTCGGCTATGCCGGGTTTTTCCATCCCGCACATGGGGTGGAATCAGGTCGATTTTTTCGAAGATGCTCCACTGAGCCAGGGGCTTCGATCAGGAGAATATTTTTACTTCGTTCACTCATTCGTGGTGCCTATGGGAGAGTGGATAAATGGCTATTGCAGTTATAGCCAAAGAATTCCGGCCATGGTGTCTAGGCGTAATTTTCATGGAGTACAATTTCATCCCGAACGTTCCGCTGCGGCCGGGGCGCGACTCTTAAGAAACTTTGTAAACCTATGATCTTTTATCCGGCCATTGATCTTATTAACGGTAAATGCGTACGCCTCTCCCAGGGGGATTTTGCCCGTGCTAAGAACTATGATCACGATCCTTTCATGGTCGCACGGGGCTATGCCGAGAGTGGAGCCGAATATGTCCACGTGGTGGATTTGGACGGCGCCCGCGCGGGTTCCTCAAAGCAGGTGGAACTTATTGGGGCAATCAGCAAAGCGTCGGGTTTGAAGGTTCAATCGGGTGGCGGCATTCGTACCGTGGAGGACGCTCATCGTCTTTTGGATAGTGGGGTCTCTCAGCTTGTCATCGGCAGCCTCGCCGTGACGCAGCCGCTAGTTACCCAGAAGATTTTTGATGCCGTTACGGCACAGCGGTTTACCTTGGCTGTTGATGTGCGTCTCGATCCGGCGGGCACCCCTTTAGTCGCGACCGAGGGCTGGCAGGTTTCGGAAGGAAAAAGCCTTTGGGATTTGCTCAAAACGTATTCGACTTTGGGTCTTAAACGGCTTCTTTGCACTGATATCGGAAGAGATGGGATGCTCGGCGGCCCAAACCTTGCGCTCTATCAAGAGATACATAAAAGATACCCATTGCTTGAGGTTCAAGCGTCGGGCGGAGTCTCCTCGCTCACCGATATCCGTGAGCTAAACGCTGCTGGAATTCCAGCGGTCATTATCGGTAAGGCTTTATTTGAAGGAAAATTTACTTTGCGAGAGGCGCTTCAATGCTAGCCAGGCGCATCATTCCATGTCTAGACGTCAAAGACGGCAGAGTCGTTAAAGGCACTCGGTTTCGTGACCATCAGGACTTGGGCGGAATTTTTGAATTGGCGGCGCGGTACTGCAAAGCAGGCGCTGATGAGTTGGTGTTCTACGACATTACCGCCAGCGCGGAAAATAGGCGCGTTTCACGAGAATGGGTGAAAGAGACGGCAAGGTTTCTAGATATTCCGTTTTGCGTAGCTGGGGGAATTCGATCGGTAGAGGATGCCCGTGAGGTTTTGGGGGCAGGAGCAGACAAAATTTCAATTAACTCTCCGGCACTTGAGCGGCCCGAGTTAATTACGGAAATCGCTGACACTTTCGGTTCACAATGTGTGGTTGTGGGCATTGATTCTCTAAAGGAAGCGGATGACTATTTCGTCTATCAGTACACTGGCTCGGCGGAGAAAACGCGATCCACTCGCCGTAGAACTTTGGACTGGGCCCTCGAAGCTCAAGAACGCGGTGCGGGAGAGATTGTGCTTAATTGCATGGGAAGCGACGGTGTGGGGACCGGATATGATCTTTCCCAATTGAAATTGATTCGGGAATTAATCAACATCCCTCTAATCGCGTCGGGCGGAGCGGGAAAAATAGCTCATTTTCTTGATGTCTTTGACCAATGCCATGTGGACGGTGCGCTTGCCGCAGGTGTTTTCCATCGAGGGGAAATTGAGATCGCCGACTTGAAGGCCTTTCTTAGGGAGCGCGGAATAGAGGTGCGAACATGATTTTGGAAAATCGGGACCAACTTGCCTGGGAAAAAATGGACGGTCTGTTGCCTGCGGTCATTCAGGAAGCCGACACGCTACAGGTGCTAATGGTCGGTTACATGAATCAAGAGGCACTGTCGGCTACTTTAGAGACCAAGCGGATTACCTTTTACAGCCGATCGAAACAGCGCCTCTGGGTAAAAGGGGAAATCTCCGACAATTTTCTGGAACTCGTCAGTGTGCAAGCAGACTGTGATAACGATTCTCTTTTACTTACCGCGCGGCCAAAAGGCCCTACCTGCCACCGCAATACGACTTCGTGCTTTGGAGAGCAAACGGCACCAGGGATTGGGTTCTTAGCCAAGCTAGGAAATGTAATCGAAGAAAGGTACGCCAAACAAGCCGACCCTTCAGCAATGGGCTCTTATACGAGCGAGCTTTTTCGTGCGGGCCTTGATCGGATGGCCCAAAAAGTCGGAGAAGAAGGCGTTGAAGTGGTAATAGCAGCTAAGAACTCTGAGGTAGAGCCTCTCCGCGGAGAGGCTGCTGACCTGCTTTTTCATCTCATGGTCTTGCTCAAAGCGCGGTCTTTATCTCTGGCTGATGTCGTAGAGAAATTAAGAGACCGCCATAAATAACCTCGGTGTCAGCTGTCCTTTTTCAACGATGAGAAAAAATTTCCTCCAATCTTATTGGCAATCACGTCCGTAGTGCCTCCTAACGTTTTTCCATTTACTAATCATTGAAGGTCATTTGCTTGGGCGGCAATGTCGCTAACGGAGGGGAACAGGTCCGAGGTTTTTTACAATAGCTTCGGATTTTGTCTGTGGCCCGACCGACTGTTGTCTTGCGAAAAAACCAAAGGAAGGGGTCAGGATGTCTCCTTCTGATGCATCTAGGTCGTGAACTTCTGAAGCATGCGGGAGCGGTTTGGAAAGGTAGTGCCTTTGTAGTTCGGTCGGGTCCCGGTTCTTTTTAAGGAACCACTTCGCCCAAATTCGAGAGTTGGGCCCAAGTGACAAAAAGTATTCCCGGCACTCGACGTGCGCATCGGCCAGAGTTGGCCCAAGCGAATAGGCCGTTGAAATAGAAACGAGAGCTAGATAGTACACCGTTTGTGTAACCAAAAGAGACACTTCCCAAGGTTCAACTAATGCGGACGGAGCTTATAGCCAAACAGCACTCGAACGGAGCAGAAAAGCATCCCCAAACGCCCCTAAATTAAAGGGTTGTCGTGTAAATATTCCCCGATTGACTTGGTTTATGGTAAAAA
>JAYVQZ010000287.1:0-6647 GCA_043776735.1 Deltaproteobacteria bacterium
CAAGATTAATGTCCTTGAGATCCTTTGAGTTCTCCGGAAACGAAGCCTCGGCACGAATTTTTGCCCAGTCCGACCCAGCACCCAACCAGCCTTGAGTGGTAATACAAAGGGTTTTATCCGAACGGTACGTGCCTTCAGCATACGTTTTTACGTTTTTCAGCTCTACGCTAACTTCAATCGTTCCCTGCTCCGTAAGATTGAGAACTAGCTTCGCCACCTGGCCGGATACGGTGAAAAGGTAGGAAGAGCTGCCGTTGCAGACATACCCTGCCCAACTACTCTTATCGGTCCAACTTCCTTTAAGCGTCTTGAGCTCTTCTCGAAGGCCTGATTCAACATCACCCCAAGGCAAATCCGCCATTTGCATCGCAAAGCTGCTGGCAGACCAAATCGACAACGCCACCATTGCGGTAGCGAACCACGCTGTAATCTTCATATGTTATCCCCCCAAAAGGAAACCGTTGCCAAGCGAAGGTGACAATCGGGGTTAACGAAGTCAAAGCGGGGAGGCTTCTTCAAATGAAACCTCTTAACAAGCTCGTTCAGTGATCAATTAGGCTGGGGGCATCGGTAGAAAGTACAAAAGCTAGCCTTTCGACATTACGTGGCTTTACGCGGGAGATTCGGCCATTTAGCCAACGCCTTAGGGTGGTTTTGTGAACCCCTGCCTCTTCGGCCACCCAGTACTGCTTTAGCTCGAGATCGCGAATGCGTTCTCTGACCTTCAACGGATCGATTTTTTTCATTTGTTTGTGCATGTAACGTCTCCTTGTTGAAGAGACTGCTCATGCAAGACGTACCAAATGGATTGAGCCAGGACCGCACTCAAACAGGGAGTAAATCCGGAACCAGTGGCAGCTTTTCCGGAGGCTTCCCCGTTAATTTAGGCCGAGATTTAGGCCAGGAATTAAGCCAAGAATTTAGGGAGGTGTGGAAAAAAACAGGGGCGACGTCTGACATGTGCGAGCGTCGCCTGGCGAAGACTCTCCCATAGCGGAGTAAAAAGTTCCCCGCGCCAGTCCCGTGACCATCACCGAATGGACAAGCACGTTACTTGCCCCCATGGCAGTTTGGCCTCGATTGGAACCGGGTCCGTAATGACCAAGTGAACTCGAGGGCAAGTTGGTATTCCAGGTGAGCACCGCGCTGGTGGCAGTAACCGACCCCACGGTGAAACTAGAACAAAGGAAACTGCGGTCGACAACCCACTGGTAAGTGGCAGGAACCGGAGACTCGTTCCCTGCTAAATCGGTTTCCCACATGGCAATCGCATGAGGACCGTCGGTGGTCACTGAACTCACCCAGGGAGATACGCAAGGAACCGGGGTGTTGCCGTCTAAACCGCAACGCGCGATCGCTGCCCCATCATCGCTGTGAAATTGCACCGTTAAAAACGTATTTGAAGTGGGAGAGGTTGACGGCGTGACCGAGTCAATAATTACCAATGGGGCAATCGTGTCTACCGTCCAATGGTATTGGGCCAACGCCCCAACAGTTCCTCCAAGGCTCACGCCATAAATAGAAATAAAATGATCCGCCGAGCTAAGCCCTGTGTAGGAAACCGATCCCTGGCAAACCACCGGCGGTTGATGATCCAACGAACAAAAAACCTGTCCCGCATTGGTAGCGGTGAAGGAAAGGGTCATCGTTGGATTGTTAGTAAGCAACTGGGCAGGTGCGGCCACTCCCAGAGTAACCACGGCAGCGGGAGTGGCCACAGTCCACCCCACTAGGGCTTGAGGCCCTGCCATTTCCCGTGCATTGCGAGCGAAAACGCGAAACTGGTGAGCGCCATCTGACAAACCTGCCGCAGTAAAGGGGCTGGTGCAGGGAACAAACGCTCCATTGTCCAAAGCACACTCAAAGGAAGTTCCGTTTGAGCTGAACACAAATAGCGCCATTTGGGCCGTTGTTGCGCTGCCATCGCTAACGGAGCTGGTGAGTGCGACGATGGCTGGCGGAGCTTCGACTCTCCAAGAATAATTAACCATCGCGCCTTCAATCCCAGCCAGATTTACACCGCGGACCGAAAATGTGTGCAGACCATCAGAAAGTGCGGAGACTTTAAGAGGGCTGAGGCACGTAGAAAAAGCCGCTCCGTCTAAAGCGCATCGAAATTCGATGGCGTGAGTCCCCTGAAACGTAAAACTATTTTCCTGCAAAGTAGTTACGGGAGACGAGTTAGCCACTTCTGTGATTGCCACCACCGCTGGAAGTGCTACCACCCAGGAATAAAGCAAGGCATCCGAAATATTTCCCACAGGGTCCACACCACGAAAATGAATGCGGTGAGTTCCCTCAATGAGATCGTTAATTACCAAAGGAGAGCCAAACGGAAGTTCCGCACCGCCATCTAACTGATAAAAAAGGCTGGCCGGCTCGTTACTAGAGATCGCCGCCGAGAAACTCTGACTTTCTGTTACCGCCTGGGCCGGAGTAAAACTAACTATGGTAAGGGTCGGCCCAACTAAATCCACATTCCAGCTGGCTTCCGCCTCAGTGGTATTTCCCGCAGGGTCTTGGGCTACCACCGCAAGGTGGTGTGACCCATTGGTCAATCCCCGGTAAATCACCGGGCTAACACACTGGCCAAACCCTTTGCCATCCACTGCACAGGAAAACTGAACCGCTTCGGTTGCCAAAAATTCAAAACTGGCATCGTTTGGATTGCTCTCCACCCCATTGGCGATCCTACGAAGCTCCACGACAGGACTTTGCGAATCGACTTTAAAATCGTAACTAAAACCCCCTAAGTTCCCAGCAGTGTCCGATGCAGACAGAACAAAATGGTGGCTGCCATTGGCAACGAGTGTGAGCGCAAGCGGAGATTGGCAAAGAGGAAGGGCATTACCATCTAGGGAACAGGTCACAGTACGGATGGGTTCCAAAGCCACGAACGAGAGCTGCAGACTTCCTAGCTTTAGCAATTTGGCCGCCGGATTGGCGGTCAAACTAAACTGGGGAGCTACGGTATCTACCACCCAGCGATAGGAATAGAGGTCAGATGTCCGATTGGACTCATCGATCGCACGAATTTCAACCTTGTGTTCCCCCTCGATGAGCTGTGTCCGATTAAAGGGCGAGGTGCAGAGGTGGCTATTTTCGTCGTCCAAAGAACACCAAAAAGTGCCGGGACGATCGGAGGCAAAGGCAAAGGTCGCCGTATCGTGACTCGTTATCACTTGAGGAGTCTGAGTTACGGTAAGGACCGGAGGTGAGGATTCCACACGGAATGAATAAATAAACGGAGTTTCAAAGAAATTTTCCTTCAAATTCTCAATGGAAAGGACGTGGCCGCCTTCCATTAAATTTACTAGAACAACAGGTGATTCACAGAGAAACCTAGGTTGACCATCGAGCTGACAAGTGAGCTGGCGCTTCTTTTGACGAATTAGCCGGTCCTCAAAGGTAAGCACAAGCGAATGACCTGCGATCACTGCTCCGGCAGGAACGGCAGCTTTTAGAACAATAGGAGAGTGATATCCAAACGCAACGAATTGGTAACGAAACACTGGGCCCACCACTTTGCCCGCATGCGCACGAATGCGTATCGCGTGCCTACCGCCTTTGAGTCGGTGGTAAGCCAATGGGGATTCACACAGGGCAAAGGCGTTGTTGTCGAGCGAACACTCGAAACTTTCGGCAAAAGGTTCGGCATGAAACCGAAGAGCCACCGCATCGCCCCACGTCCAAGGTTCGTCAGCAATCCTTTGATCGACAACCACTTCGGGAGGAAAGGGAATCACAGTCAAGGCTCCCCCTTTTGTCCACAACAGATCCCCCTTTATTAGTCGAATGGGGGCTCGCCACCAGATCTCAAGCCGTCCGTTTCGGCTCATGCAGTGTCGTACATAACGGTGGAAGGAGCTCTTTCCGCTTTTAAAAAGAAAATAGAGATCCACCTCAAGGACGGCCGAGTCTTTGGACCCTTCGACCCACTTCGCCTGACTGCGAAGGGCACTGTTAGAAAAGGCAGACCAACCGTTAAACGCTAGTTTAAACTGACCTAGAGGAAACTGCTTTTCGAAAGACATTCGCAATTTTACCGAATCAGACTCTGTAAAACCTATTGGAGGAAACTGAGGAAACACGAGACGATACTCGCTAGAGTGAAACTTTGCCGGAAATCGAATTACGGAATCTGCCGACGCGGAGGCACTTAGGCACAGTCCTATCATCAGCCAAAATCGAAACCAAAAAACCACCTCTTTATTGAAATCTCCCACGTTCCACGTACTTCCTAGTTGGACCAGCCGCCGGCTAGCACCCACCTTCTAGTTCTAGAATGCGCTCTTTCGGATGAAGGACGGTGTGGGAACTATGGAAAGACAATCACGGTGTTGGGGTTCTGTGGAATTGTTGCCAGGCACCAACAATTTCTTAACCCCGCCAGCTCCAATTGTGTGGAGAGCTAACTATGTGGTTTGTGGACGTCTCCCAAACACTATGAAGCCCCTGTTTTTGAAAGAGCTCGCTTTTTAATGAACAGCAGGCTCAGCAGAGCCGTCGTTCATTAAACAAGATAACCATTATCATTCCAAATATTTAGCGATTACTCTGCCATACAGTGTACTCAAACTGAACACACCCCTAGGCGGGGGGAAACGCAGCTTCTCTTTGGGTTCAAGCAGTTAGCTCGTGGTCCTGCCCTTGCAAAAACAAGGAGAAGTCCTTGGTACAAGCCTATTGATTTTATACTTCTTGGGAGATCTTCATGAGCCAGCACCGTCAAATAATTTTTGTCCTCGCCCTACTTGTCGCTGTGCCTGCCGTTGCTGAACCCGGCAACTGCTTCAGTGGTTATAACGATTGCCTGCAAGCGGCACAATTCGGCCAAGCCGACGTCCGGGACTGTTTTCTTTTTAGAGATTCCTGTGTGGCCAATCTCCAATCGCCAGCCGAACAAACACAAGCAGTGGACTGGTATCCCGATGTTTTTGATCCTAATTCGGCTTCGCTGACTGGTACCCCTGATACCACTCCGATAGCTGTGACGACCGACACCCCAACCGCTACAGCGATCGACACTACGCCTCCCGTGGCGCCAACTGTCGTGACTCAACCTGGACCAACGCCGGCTCAAAGTCCTGTAGAAGCTCAAAAAACTGCGGCCGAAGCGTTTAAAGCAGCAAAGAAAGAATTTAAGGCTGAAACAAAGGAAAATATCAGCGCCGCACGCGCGGAACTAAAGGAAGCTCGCAAAGAAGTTAGGGAAGCAAAAGCAAACCTCACCGAAGCTCGCCATAACCGGGCCACCAATCCCGAGGCAGTTAAGGAAGCTCGGCAAGAGCTCAAAACGGCAAGAGCAGAACGCAAGGAAGCGCGCCTTGATCTGCTTAAGTTAACTAAAGGATTTCGCTAATTTCTCTGTCTTTAAGCTTTTTTGGCGCATAGTCCCTGTGAAGCAAACGTCCAAGCGCAAAGTTTATAGAGCAGTCTTGCGCCGACGTTGGCGTCCCATTCCACGGGAAACTCTCCTGGGGAAACTTCATTCAGGTCAAAGCCTACAATCTGCCGTCCTGTTCGGGCCACTTCTCCGATGAGATAAACCGCCTCATTCAATTCAAGCCCACCGGGCACGGGGGTTCCCGTATTGGGACAAAGTTTGGGATCAAGCCCGTCGATATCAAAGGAGATCCAGACTTTTTTGGGAAGGTTTTTCACAAGTCTCTGACAGGTAATTGCCCAGTTTTCTCCCTGCATTCGCCGATTTTTTAAGGACTGATCGGAATGCATTTCAATGCGAGTTCCTTTTTCTATGACGTAACCCATCTCTTCTTCACAAATGTCTCGAATGGCTACTTGGACTAGCTTTATCACCTGCGGAATTTCGTCGATGACGTTTCTAAAAATAGAGGCATGAGAGTTTTTAAACCCTTCATAGGCGTTGCGAGTGTCGGAATGAGCGTCAAAATGGAGAATTCCATAATCCCCGTTTTTTTTGCCCATGGCCTTCATGGCACCGAAGGGAACGGAGTGATCCCCGCCGACAATTCCCACAATTTTTCCCGTTTCCAGCCACTTCGCGGTCTCTTGTTCCACCCACTCATTAACCTGCTTGGACAAAGCGTTGACCCGATCCAGAGCGGCATGAAGTTTAAGATCGTTTCCTAGATTTCCGCATTGTTTGATAATTAAGGAAGCTTGAGCCTTGCCCTCGGTATTCCAAAGGCCCATTGGGGAATAAGGGGCAAGCATGGCGATACCAGGAGAGTAAGGCTTTTCCACTTCTAAATCGTAAAGATCTACCTGGCGACTCGCCTGGAGAATTGCCTCAGGCCCTTCGGAGGTCCCCCCTCCATAAGACGTGGTGGCTTCCCACGGGACGGGAATTAAAACCATCTTGGCCTGCTCTGGAGTGAAAGGAAGTCCAAAGACTCCGGAATCGGCGGACGCCGCAGCGTTCGGATTGAAAGAAAGACTCATAGATTTACCTGCTCCTTACTATTGGTTACCATAAGCGTTCTTACTTCACGAGCAAGGAGTCCCCTCATGTCCCGACCCTTTTTCTTCCTCCCTTTCCTCCTAATGTCGGTTGGTTGGATTAGCCAAGCCGGAGAACCTCTGGGCAATCCTAACGCGCCAAGAGGGGGAAGTTTCACCATTGCCCTGTCGGCCTATCCCAAAACACTCAATCCCTATCTTGC
>JAYVQZ010000288.1:0-6639 GCA_043776735.1 Deltaproteobacteria bacterium
GAGGAAACATCTTAGATCAATTTGACGGCGAAAAATGGCATCAAACCCTGGTGTCTGCCCAACCATTCAAAGCGGTAGGTCACAACAGACCCCGTTCTGCAATTCACGGGGTAAAGATTTATCGCGAGCCGCATTCCGCTCCATGGATAGTCTTTCCTGGAATTCCCTGGAACATAGAATTGCCCTTCAAAATTACGGGCCAAACTCTGATTGATGAATCTGGAAACCTTCTCCGTTCTATTCTGGGATATTTGCGCTACTCGTACACCGCCGACTTTGAAGAATCTCCCGTCTTTTTCTGGGGACATTCGCCTAGCCTATCGATACGCGAGACAGCCTCCTATCTCTCTCTGCCAACAGAATTCAAACGGAAGGGGTTTTTTCGGGATTGGTTAGACGGTTTCTTGCAAATTTCGCACGTATTTACATTGCAAGAACGTTTAGCGTTGTTGAGCAATCATTTTCAAAAACAGTTCACGGCGGTGCTCGGCGGAAAGTCCCTATCTCTGGAAAATTTTTTGCTTAAAAACAAAGAAGGGCACTGCGAATACTTTGCCACCGCTGCGACACTCGCGCTCCGTCACTGGGGGTATCCGGCTCGAGTGGTTCTGGGATACCGCGGAGGGCATTTCAACCGCTTTTCACAGGTACTTGAGGTAAAAGACGAGAATGCTCACGCGTGGGTTGAGGTTTTTATTGAAAAAAAAGGATGGCTACGTTACGACCCAACTCCAATGGTCCGGCGTCAAGCCGCCTATGCCTGGACTGAGGAATGGCAGCTCTGGACCGGGGCCGCAAAATACTGGTTTGGTCGCTATGTCGTCGACTATAACAGCCGCACGCAAACGGAACTCTTGTTGAGTTTCGGAAAAACAAACCCGCTTAACTTGAGAAAACAAGGATCTCAGCTGAAGGGTGCCCTCAAGTGGATAGGATTCCCCCTGTTGGCACTGGGATTTTTTTTGCTCGTAAAAATTTTACTTCGACGATCGAAAAGAAAAATCGTCGGGCTCCCCATCTACTATCTCAATTTTCAAAAAAGACTCCGCCGATTTGGTTTTATTCGCGCCCCACAGGAGTCATTTAAGACTTTTCATCAACGGATCCAGCACCCCCAGATTCTGAATGCGGAACTGCAGACGATTGACCTAAAGCTAGAACACGACCTCTACGCCTCAAATTCCTAGCCGCATTTCTTCTTACGATAGGCAGTAAATGCGCCTCGACGGTAGTTCTGCCTTGGGTTGAGACGCACCGCCACTCCTTCTAAAAAACCCGGCTCAAATCGTCCAGAGACATCTAGTGACGAGTCTTTTTCTAACAGGGAATTGAGAGCCACAGAAGAAGCAGTGAGAACTTCCCCACAAGTGAGATTTCTAGAAGCTGTCACGGCCTGCTCTTCGTTGATCACGTCCAAAATCACGGGATGTCCGATAAAGGCTGCCGGAAAAAGATAACGCAAAGAAAAATCCGCACTCAACACCCGATTAATTCCAGGTGCGTTAACTAGAAACTTGGCAAAGTCTAGGACATTACTTTGGCTGGTTTGGAACGAAGTCAGCAGCAAAAGCGCTGCATTTACAGTCCCCAAGTACCACCATCGCCACGTACCTGCGTTGGACTTTTTCATGAGGTCAATCCAAAGAGCCAATAGAATAAGAAAAAAAGGTAGAATCGGAATCAAGAACCTTTCTTCCTTATGCCGAGTGACAGTGTGCCCAAGGACAAAAACCACAAAAAACAATACAAGCGGTAAATATTTCTGGTAGCGCACCTTTACCTTTTTCCAGTCCAATTTAATCACTAAGGCTGGCGGCAAAGTTAGCAGGAATAGCGTTGATAAAAACGACCAAAAAGGCGGAATTCCATAGGAGTCGGCATGCTTCAGGTTGTAGCCAACATACGACATCAGAGACTCATGCAACTTCCCCCGCAAAAACCAGTCGGGAATTCCAGAAGCCACAAAAAAAACGAAAAATAAAAATGATAGTGGAACAAGATCTTTGGGCTTTTTACAAAAAATAGGAAGCACCAATAGTGCTAGCGCACAAAGCCCTGCCTGCACTCGAAACATTGAGGCGATGGTTATAAAAAAAACAGCCGCCGCTAAGTAAACAAAACGTCGCCTATCGAAATAAAACTGTGCGGCAACCCCACTGGCAAGAAGCCATGGACTGCATATTGATTCGATCATGGAACGGGAAAACACAAAGGGCATAAAAAAATAGAAAGCAAAGAGCAATTGGGCTATTAAGCGAGGTTTATCATTTCCAGGTTCCTTAGGCGGAAAGAGTAGCCGGATTGAAGTTTGAAATACTGAAAATGAAAAGGTACCCAGTATAAAAAGAAGAAAACGATACTGTGCCAAAGGTTGAGTAAAACCGACCATCCCCCCCAGCCTAGCCACGGCAAAGAGAAAGAGGTTGGAAAACGGGTTTCTAATCCCGGCTGCCTCAATAATACCTTTGGTACTGTGCTGAGAAGCTGGCAAATAAGTAACGACTCCGGACCAATAATCGTCGATGGCAAAAACCCCAATATTAGTTAACGCGGTCGCCCAGATAAAAAGCAGCCCCCCGATAAGTACCAAGGACTCTATAACGGCGGGACGGTGCAAAGGTATCATGTACCCATTTAAATGAAATTCATGCGCGGTCGTCAAAGCAGATTGTGAAAATTGAGGTAAAATAAAAGGTGAACCTCGAAACTTCGAACATCTCCCCCTTAACCAAAACTAAGGATCGCTGCGTGAAAATTGCTCTAAACGGGGCCGGTGGCTTTTTAGGCCGCGAACTGATCGACTACTATGCCCAAACCAAGCCGAATGTGATTCTGCAGGCCCTTTATAGCCATAGTGCCGCCGCTCCTCAGGCGTCCCCAGGACTCATTCCGTTTCAGGGAGCCCTGCAAGACTCCTCACTCTTAGGTAATTGGCTAGAGGGCTGTGCGGCTGTTTTTCACCTAGCTGAGCGAGGATTTCCCAGCCAAGAGTCCGAGCATCCGGAGTTTCAGATAACAACAAACGTAACGAATGCGGCCCGGCTTGTGTGTGCCATGCGTGAAAAAGGTATAAAAAAGCTAATCTATGCCTCAAGTGGGGGAGCTCTTTATGACGGACTAACGGCTAGCGCCAACGCACTTGTGGAAAGCAGTCCGGTCCACCTTCGAACCCCGTATAGCGTTTCAAAGTTTTTGGTGGAACGCCTATTTATCCAATTAATTGAGAACGAGGGATGGGACATTAAGATTCTTCGTATTTCCAATCCTTACGGAATTCACCAGGTGGGGAGTTCGCAACAGGGCATAATTGGAATGATGGTAGAAAAGGCGCACCAAGACGAGGAGTTCCCGCTCTGGGTTCCTCTAACTACATCAAAAGATTTTATCTCCGCCACCGATCTGGCTGGGGCGTTCGATTTGTTTTACCAAGGGGGGGAGGCAGGAGTTTACAATATTGGATCCGGCCTAAGCTGCTCGCTTGGCCAACTATTTGAAACTCTAGAAAAGGTAACCCAACGAAAGGTCAAGTTCCGGGTTTCGCGTCGAGATCTCCAAGAGCCGCTTAAGGTTGCCTTGGATTGCTCAAAGGCAAAAGGGTCCGTTGGCTGGGAGCCTTCCCTTTCTCTAGAAAAAGGACTCACCCAACTCTGGGAATGGCGGGTTAAACAAAAAAAGGTCAAGCTGGCCGCTTAATAGATACTGTCGCGCTGGAATCTGACGGATTTATGCTCTGAAAATGACTGAGATTTGCCAATACCCACGGATCCCCACTTTTTGGCAATCTTGGGGATGTAGAATTCCATTCCACCTTCCGATTTGAGGCAAGTAGAGACAGTAAACGTGACCCTGCAACTCCCACTGCAAGTAAAATCCACCTATGGCTAAACGATGGGAAAATCGAGAAGCGAGTCCCCAGGGCCAACCAACGAGAGAGTGAAAGCCAATGACGTGCCTGTTGCTGGATTGATAGCTGATAAAGCGGTGCGGGAACTTTTAATGCCGAAAATCCTTCTGAGAAAAAATGGACCAGGCCATCCCAAGCGCACTTCACTTCAAAGAGCCCCAAAGCATCGATAAATGCGGCATGATACGTGCCGACTGCCACTCCATTGATTAATCTAGCTTTAGCAGGAAAGGTGTCATCCCAATAAACACCGAGAGATTGCAAATTCCATCGGGCCACGTCGTGGTCGCCTTTCCTGTAGGAATGAATATTATCGAAAAGTGCAGTTGAAAAATCTAGATACCCCTGATCGGCCACTACGCCATCATTGCGTCCATAATTGCAATTTTCCCAACAGCGTTCCGACCACCACTTCAAAAATGGCTCGCCACTCGAATCCGCAAGCACCATCCCTGCATTAAAAACCCCATCTGCTCTAGCAGCTGAGAAGGAATCTCCCCAGTGCGGAAATAGCAAAGCACCATTCCCCGCTAGAGAATTCATAGTCGAGTTGGCGTTACAAAAAAAATACACGTCCGAATCCGCGTAGAAAACTGGTCCTGCGGTCAAGCGAATTGCTTCTCGGATTAACAGAGGTTTTGAAGAAAATGCCTGTTCTCCAATTGACCTCTTTTTAATCTCCGTAATCTGGGTAGGGCTCCAAAGTTCACAAAGCTCGAAGGTCTTAAGATCACAAACCTCTCCGAAGCGCGCTGACAGTGGCTCGGCTACTTTGGAGTCAAGAGCAAGAATGAAAGCCTTTACCCGTTGATTCGGATGTGCCTCGATCACATTGGCCAGAAACCCTTCGAGAAAGGGGAGGTACTCAATATTGGAAATTGAGGCAAACGAGATTTCTCCTTTTCCTTTCTCTTTTGAATCCTGCGCCAATTTAAGTTTCTGACCTAGGAAGGCTTCAGCAATCCCTACCCATTTAATAAACTCCGTTGGCGCTACGTTCTCATTGGACCCTGCCGTCTGCTTGCGTAGCCAACCACAGAGTTTTTCCTGACTAATCTCCGATCTCAGAAAAAAGGTGATGCCAAGCTCGCGCGCCAATGAACGCTCGCTCTCCTTTTCCCCAACCCATAGGACGGGAATACCGGCACCATACGCGGCAATTGCTGGCAAGGGTCGATAAGAAACCAACCAAGAGGCAGATCCAATTGCTCTTACGTGAAAATCGGGTGCCCGGGGCGAAAACAACGTCATTGGTCCAGGTTCCGCTATTCCCTCCAAATCTTCGGGAAGGTTTGCCATATACAGTGAAGGACCAAAGGTTTTATTAAGGCATACATAAAGCTGCCGTAATTCTTGACGCTCGATCGGAGAAAGCGGACCAGTCGGTCCACAAAAGACGCCTCGTTTTGTGCTAGCCGCTAACGGTCTTGGGCATGCCAAATATGCCAGAAAAGGTTCAGAAGCTAGGAGTTGCCTTGAGGGAATCTCCGTAACGCGAGGCGCAATTCCCTCGCCGTGTGAATGCGGGATCACAGTAACCTTTGGATTACCCTTTTCTGATTGGGCCTGAAGCTGCCAATCTAGACCATCCATCAAATGAAGCAGACCATGAAATGGAAAGATGGAGTCCACCCCTTGGGCAAGGGCCGAGGTGGTAGAGAGGAAAGATGGGGCGACGACGTCTATTTTCATAGGAGTAGAAGGTATATCTAATATTACCAGACCCCGATTTGCTCCGTTAATAACGCTTAGCGCTAGTTCCCAGGGGTTTCTTTCTGAAAGCTATTTCAACGGCAGTATTAACAAATATAAAGTGGTGATAGAACGAGGGCTGATTTTAACCGAGGGCATCCATGGAAGATCTCTTCAAGTCGAAAGCAGCAAAAAATTCTAAGAAAAAAATACCCTACGAATTCGTACTGGCTCACCTCTCCTCACTCAACATCAGAACTAAGCCAATGTTTGGCGCCTTAGCCATCTACCAAGGCGAGAAGATCCTTTTTATACTGCGAGAGAAAGAATCCAATTTAGAAGACAATGGAGTTTGGGTGGCAACAATTCATGAGCACCACACTAGCCTTCGAAGTGCGTTTCCCAATTTGCGATCCATCCGAATTTTTGGGCAAAAAGAATCTTCTTGGCAAAACTTACCAGCAGAATCCGCTGACTTTGAAGAGGCAGTGGCTCGTCTGTGTGAACTCGCGCTGCTCGGAGACCTACGGATCGGAAAAGTTCCCGATGCTAAAAAGAAGAAATTTGCGGCAACGACTGCCAAAAAGAAGCTAACGAAAAAGCAGCCGGCTAAAAAAACTAAAGCCAAAAAAGCAGCTCCGAAAAAGACTGTGGCAAAGAAGAGCCAGAAGGCTAAGAAAAAGGCCACCAAGAAGAAATGAGTCTAGGTCATAAGACCGAGAGCCTGAACGCGAGACAACTCTTCTTCAAGCTGAGACAGGGTCACACTTGAAGCACCAATCTGGCCCACTACTATTCCCGCTGCCGCATTGGCTACTTTAAGACAAAGTGGTAGTGGATTTCCCATGGCATACATCATAGAAATTACTGCGATCACAGTATCCCCCGCCCCGGTGACGTCGTAAACTTCCCTAGCAAAAGTGGGAATCCGCGAGAGCGTCTTGTCACCGCGAGAGAGACTGACCATACCGAATTCTCCACAGGTGATAATGGCGTGTTGAGCCTCAGTGGCTTTAAGAATCTCGGTACACATTTGAGTTAAA
>JAYVQZ010000289.1:0-6629 GCA_043776735.1 Deltaproteobacteria bacterium
CCGTCTCTCGCGGGATCAGCCGGCCACAGAACTATAAGAAAATCGAAGAAAATTTAATTTTTCTAAGGGATGAAACCCATGTCCACCTACATACCGATCTTATTGTAGGGCTTCCGGGCGAAGATTTGGAGAGCTTTGGCCGTGGCTTTGATCAGCTCAGTCGGTTAAGGCCACACGAAATTCAGGTGGGAATACTCAAACGCCTTCGGGGCATGCCGCTCAATCGGCAAACCCAATCGGCCGGGCTCGTGTTCAGCGAAATCCCACCCTACTCGGTAGTTAGAACCAATTCGCTATCCTTTAGTGATCTGCAACGGCTCAAGCGGTTTGCAAAATACTGGGACCTGATTGCCAATCGTGGGCAGTTTCCCAAGACCATGGCCGCCATGCGAACGGTGGCAGAAGGCTCGCCCGAAAAGTCTTTTTTTAAACTATTTTGGGAACTGTCCGAGTTTTTGGCCCAGAGGCATCCCAAATTGCACAGTATTGGCCTGCCGTCTCTAACCGAGTCGCTGGCTCGATTTTTCAATTCCCTAGGCGGAACGATTGCGGCCGAAATGCAAACCTCGTTGGCCGAAGATTATTCGTTGGAAGGAAAACGGTACTTGCCGGAATTTCTTAGAGCGTTTTGGAATCCACCAACCGGTCTGGGCTCAAATCCCCAGTCCCACACCAAAAACAGATCCTCCCCACGACGGCAAACACGGCATCAAAACAAGACGAATCTTGCCCCGTCCGTTTAATAAATAGGAAGCACGCTGAGAAATCCAGGATCAGTGGGAATATCCACGGAGCCAAGATCGGTTAATATTCCATTTTTGACTTTTCCGGTTCTGATTTTAGAGGGCGGGTTTGTGGCAGTCACCAAGGAATAGAGATATTCCCCGTCGGTAGTGACCGCAATATCGGCGGTATTTTGTGCCCCCAGTGTAGAGCTTGCGGCTGGATTGACTAGTCCCGAGTTACTATCAAAATCATGAACAGCCAAGCTTTTGACGCCGCTAACTGTTCTAAGAATGTAAAGGCGAGAGTGAATGGGATCGAAGGCAATTTTATCAATCGTGCAGCCCCCGGGGGCCACGGTCACGGGAGTGCCAAGTCCGATGGCTCCGCTGGTGGGGGAAATTTGATAGGCCAAAACTTTATCATCGTAGGCAAAAAATAGCCGATTGGTGGTTCGATCAAAGACGGGAGGGACTACGTTAGTTCCACTAAAGCTACCGAGATTCGCCCCAAACCCCAGCAACCATCACTCTGAATAGGGTACGAATTGAAGTTTAAAATCGTACCACTTGCGTCGCCTTGGACTGCGATTATGGCGTTATGCGCTGCAACCATTCCCTTGATGAAGGGAACTGCATAATGGGGGGGGGACATTCCTACAGGAGCTCCGGCTGGTGAGTAGCGGGCTCCAATGATTTTGTCTTGGCCCATGTAGTAAAGTGTATCTACGCGATCAGGAAGCGATATTTGTTGAGCGTAGGCTTCATCTGGAAATACGGCGTTAGTAGAAACGTTCCATCGGCCGATATTGGAGCCGGCCGTGTCCAATGGGAACTTGTGCAAATTTCCCAGGACGGGACGGTCTCGGCCTCCTGGTATGCCCAGCAGAAAGAGTTGCGAAGAATCGACAGAAATGCCAATCCCCTTGGGGTCTAGGACCAAGTTGAGTTGCTGTACCAGGCTAAGTGTTCCCTCTAAACCGACTTCAAAATTAAGTAGATTATTTGTCAAATCGGCCTTTTGATTGAAGGCGATAAGATGGCTGCCGCGTACTGGGGGTAGAGCAGAAGGATCGCCAACGTTTCCCGAGCCAGTGGCCGACGTACAGGTTTCAGCAAGGTCGGTGGCGGTGGCGGTGTTGTAGTCATTTTTGATGGTTACTTTAGAGTCTCTAAAAAGATCGGTGGTCACCCGGCCGATGTCGTAAACGCGAGGCCGCGTGGCAGTAGCAAATAGATCCGTCAACGATTTTCCCTCGCATTTACTCCCCAAGGTTGACGAATAAATACCAAATACTTTGATGGTGCGAGCGGTTCCTGTGGAAACTCGAAACGTAGTCCCGGTTCGGGTGAGATCGTAGATCGTCTTTACGTTGGTCACATTGCCAAAGCCAAAGCAGCTGGGACTTCGATTTCCCAACTGTGAGGACGACACTCCCTCACTGATTCCGGCTCCTGAAATGCTGACCACAAAACAGTACATGGCCTCAACCGATTTTGGATTATTCGAAGAGCCTCGGGCATTGTTTTCTTCTCGGCGAGGCGCTTGAGGGGAGAGCTTAAACCGCACGTCAGCGCGGCGATCGGGCTCCATGCTACAAAAGCAAACCAGTACCAGGCATAAGATGGCCGCGCTTGAAAATAGAAAGGCCGAAGTTTTTAGCCGAGAAAGTAAGATGACCAATTTTATTGGAAAAATCTCTGCTGTGCAATAACTCGGAGCGGCAACTACATCCCGCCGGTAAGGCGTTGAAAAAAGCGCTCCAGATAATTCTGTATTCGAATAGCAAGGCCAAAACCTAAGATTCCGGTCGCCATTAACACGAGCATTAGCCAGCGGTAAGCAACGTTAACCTCTTCGGCATTGGTAAAAATAAAAGAGGCGGCACCAACAATAGGCAGCGCGCCTGCCAAGATAGAAAACGTGCGTAACGTCTTTGCCTGTCCCTTAAGTTCCGTGGGGGCCACCACGGCTAGCCTCTCTTCTCCCCACCAAAGATTTGGATATACGGCTCGCATCAGGATGAGATCACAGAGCAGGTAGGAATAGGTACCTGACACCAGCGCAGCAAAAAGAAAAGACAGGAAAAAATGAACGTAGGTCATGGCATTGGGAAGCGGTGAGGCCAAAAAGTGGATTCCAAAGGGAAAGACAAGAAAAGAGCATACCCACAGAGTGCACGGTATCCAGAGCGCTTTTGAGGGAAAACGAAGAAGAATTTGACGAAACTCTTTAGCCGAAGTTCGCCTGTTGTAGGGGGTTCGAAAAATTGGATTGATCTGAGGGAACAGGAGAAACGTCCCAAGAAAGAAAATAAGGGGATTATAGGCAAGGCAAAGGTAACCAAAGACCTCCCTCTGGCGCCCGTCGAGCCAGTCCACTATTTGGGTGCCGTTGTAGACAATATTTACCAAAGAACCAATGAACTGCGGGATAAGAACTCCAAGAACTAAGGCCCACCTCGGTTCGCGTTCAATCCAACGGCCCAAAAACGGTGCTGATCCTACGGAAGCCAGGGCTTGTCGAATAGCCAAGGAATTTGTGGCGCCGATTTGCCAGTGGATTGCCGAGGGCCTTTGAGAGGGTTCTTGAGCAAGGCTTTCTTCTAGGCAAGGGAGTTGGCAGTTTCCTGGTAGCCATTTTTCCTGCATTTCACTGGCAACTTTGGCCAGCGAGTAAAGGTCGCTGGCGGACGAGAGGCTTGTCATCCTCTCAGGCCGGGGATCAAGAAACGCTGCCTGTTGTTCAGGCGACATGTACTGCTCTGTCCCCCCAAAAAGGGTTTGGTGGCTGTCAGGAGAGTTTTTTTCAAAAGCGACATTAAAATCGGTGAGCCAGGCTTTGCCGTAGACATCGATAAGAATATTTCCCGGCTTAACATCAAGATGGAGCACTCCCCGATCATGCGCATAGGCAAGAGCCCCCGCGATCTGCTCTATCCACGACAACAAGATGCCGTGGGAGGAAAGCGCTGCAAAATCAGCGCGCTCGGCTAGTCGGGAGGGGAGTAGCCCTTGGTTCCCAGCCACGGCCGCATCGAGCAATTCCAAAAGTGCGGCCCCGCAAGAAGGAGGGTTGGGATTTAGTTTTAGGAGGGCTTCTAACGAGATACCGGGAATATATTGCAGGCACAAAAGCCGGCTTCCTGATTCCAAAGAGCTTTCTGAAAAAATGCGGACAATGTTGGGGTGCTCCAGCGGCGCTAGAGTTCGTGATTCCAGCCCAAGATTTGGCGTGAGCTTTACCGCAACCGTTCGACGAAGAGATTTTTGATGCGCGCGGTAGACCGCTCCAAACGCTCCGTTTCCTAACCGCTCTTCGATCCTAAAATCTCCAACCTCACTTCCCGGTTCGATGTTTTCGGTCGTTGAGAGTAACGCCTGAGCCAAAATTTCCTCAGATCGATCTAGAAAAGAGTCAGTTTGATCTCCAAGAATGAGTAGCTCTTCAAGTTCTTTTGCCAGCGAACTGTTTGAGACGGCGATCTCATGAAGTTTCGCCTTTTTGATTTCCGTAGGAAGTTCGCAAAGCAGCATAAAGTGGGCGGCTACGTCATCGTAACAAAAAGCTTTTTGCACTGAGCTCATGGGGAAAGCTCAGGGGAGTCCTCAGTAAGATTGGTTTCTTCCTGTTCGGTCGGAGCCGTCTGAACCTCTTTGGTCAGCCACGCTTTGGCAAACGACCAGTCTCGCTTCACTGTGGCAAGGGACACTCCAAGTGACTGGGCAATCTCCTCGTAGCCCAAATTAGCAAAGAATTTCAGCTCCACCAATTTGGCCCGCCTGGGGTCGACTTTTTCTAATTTTCTTAAAGCAATCTCAAGGCGGAGCAAAAATTCGTCCGTGTCATCGCGATTTTTGGCGTCGCTCTCTACCATATTCTTGAAGTAGCGGTAGTCCGTTTTGTCTTTCCGTTTGTGCGACAGATTGCGCCTGGCCCGATCGATAAGGACCCGACGCATGAAAGAGGCAACGAGGGCAAAGAAGTGATCGCGGTTTTGGAAATCGGGGTTGCGTTGCCCAAGCAGGCGCAAGAAGGCCTCATTTACCAGGGCAGTAGGCTGCAGGGTCCCGGGATAGGCCTCTTTCCTGAGAAATCCACGCGCCACCTGCTTCAGGTAAGGGTAGACCAAGGGGACCAACTCATCCAGGGCCTTGGCATCCCCATGAGAGAAGTCTGCGAGAATTCTAGTGATTTGGGTCTTGGCGTCACTCATCGTTCGCTAGGGCCTCGTTGGCTAAAACAAGACATAGCATACTGGAGAATAAGAAAGTGGGGAATATCCCAACAATAGGTGGGTATTCAACCAAGCAAAAAGGTACCTTTTCGCTTTAGGAAACTAATTTTTCTTTTGGACTCGGCTTGCAGAGACCACGCCGGGGATGGCGTTGAGGTCGGAGAGGATTTTTCGTAGCTGGCCCGTATCGGCAATGGTCATAGAAAATTGACAGACGGCTCTTTTGTCTTTGGTCGTTCCAATGCGGGCGTTGGTAATGTTTACATTATGAGCCCGGATGGCTTCGGTCATGTCTGCAAGCAACCCCGGGCGATCGGCACACACGATTCGGATTTGAACCTTCCGTTCGGCCGGTTTGGTCATGTCCCAATCGATGTCCACAAGGCGATGAGGATCAACGCCTAATACCTTGGGGCACGCCTTGGCATGCACGCTGATGCCTCGGCCACGCGTTATGAAACCAATCACGTTATCGCCAGGCACCGGGCTGCAACACCTGGCAAAACGGACCAGTAGATCGTCTACCCCTTTTACCTTTACCGTTTGCTTTTCCTTGCTCTTTTTGGCCGCCTCCTCAGCGATCCGCTGCATTGGCTTTTTATCTTTTTCCGTGGTCTCAGGAGCTTCTCTGTTAGTGACTTTGGTCAGGATTTTTTTGGACGATATTTTCCCGTAACCAACAGAGGAAAGCAGATCGTCAGCTGACTTCAAAGAGAAAGATTCGGCAATCTTTGCAAGTGACCCGTCTTTGAGCATGCCTGATAAACTGAGTCCTTCACGGCGGAGATCTTTTTCAAGAATGCTCTCGCCAGAAACTTTTGATCGCTCGTGGTCGGTGGCTTTGATGTAGGCGCGGATCTTATTTTTGGCGCGCGATGTTTTTACGATCTTAAGCCAATCTTTATTGGGAAACTGATTGGGTGAGGTGAGTACCTCTACAGTATCTCCGCTCTTGAGTTTGTATTTTAGCGGGACCATCCGTGAGTTTACCTTGGCCCCAATGCAATGGGTGCCTAGATCGGTATGAATGGAATAGGCGAAGTCGAGTGGGGTTGCCCCTTGCGGAAACTCCCATACCTGTCCCTTAGGTGTGAAGACGTAGACGTCTTCAGAAAAGAGGTCGAGCTTTACCGTCTCTAGAAACTCAGTGTTGTCAGAGACCTCTTTGTTCCACTCCAGCAGGCGGTTTAACCAAGAAAAACGCTCCTGGTCTTTATTGGTCGCGCTGGCGCCTTCTTTAGCCCCTTCCTTGTACGACCAGTGGGCTGCAATTCCTCTCTCTGCCGTATCGTGCATGTCGTGGGTGCGGATCTGAATTTCGATTCTCTCACCGCCAGGGCCAACCACAGTGGTGTGAAGAGACTGGTAAAGGTTGGCTTTGGGAATGGCGATGTAATCTTTGAATCGTCCAGGAACCGGGGTCCAAAGGCTATGGATCACGCCGAGAGCGCCATAGCACTGTTCCACCGAGCTTACGATAATGCGGAAACCGGTGATGTCGTAAAGCTGTTCAAAGGTAAGGGCTCGGCGTTCCATCTTTTGATGAATGCTAAAAAAGTGTTTGGGACGGCCCGTGACCACTGTATTGGGATAGCCTTGGTCTCGAATGGCCTCCTGTATCATTGCCTGAACGTCAGAGGTGTACTTTTCCCTCTCCCTCATCTTTTTG
>JAYVQZ010000290.1:0-6622 GCA_043776735.1 Deltaproteobacteria bacterium
GTTATTTCCGTTTTTTAGGATTTTTTCAGTGATTGCAGTCGAAATTTCTCCGATCGCCAGGTGCGGGATCTGTTTCTACGATTAGAAAAGGTGAAGTGATTTGATAATGACACTAAATCGTCCGTAGTCAGGAGCGCGCCGGATATCAACCGTGGGCCGCACGCCCAGCGGCCAGCGAGAAGGAAGTTCGATTTCATCTAGAACAAGAAGGTTCGGTGTCGTTACCAGTTTGCTAAGAAGATAACCAAAGCTCTTTCCGAGGTTAGCTTTCAAAATAAAAACGCAGAGTTTGGGTTTGTTTTTATGTAACCATTGCGCCCAGCGTTGCGTTTCCTCATCTAGCCCCTCCGATCTAAAAAAATCCAAGGCAATGGCAAGGCTTTGCGGAACTAATTCTGACTGCGTCTCACTGGCAACAAAAAGCGGCAGGCTAGAAGTTTGAATCTCTCCACGGTGAAAGAGGGAGTTGCCACTCAGCTGAAAACCGTGAGCGCTAACGCCATAGGCGGTGGCACGCCCCGAGAGAGGGGAAAGGTGGAGCTCCTTTCCCAGGCGCCTTGTTTTTTCAACTAAGGACCTTCCTAATTGGGTGCCAATGTCACCGTAAGGAAATCCTGTTTCATTTAAACATTCCACCACACCACCGGAAAATGAGAGTGTTTTGGCCGCTTCAATGTGCCGACTCTTCTTCCAAGGGAGGATAACAAAACGGGGATCCGTCTCTGAAAAGGAAAAGATAAGCTCTGAGATTGTGTGAGCCAGTGTGGTTGCTATGTCAGGTGTGAGCTTGTCCAATCGCTGAGAATACCCCGCGACTTCCTCTAACCATTCTCCCTGCGGTGTCCTTTTTATTATTTTCTGTTCTAGCGAACTGAGAATCCACTTCCTCGCCCCCAGATCAAAGCAGGCCGTGTCTATAATCTCGCCGTTTTCAATCCAAGCCACATTGGTGGTGCCGCCGCCCACATCGAAGTGCACTACTGGCCATCCCAACCTCCGCGCTGATAGCGACACCGCCTGGGCCCCATATGCGGCAACCAGAGTTTCGTGGTTGGGGTCAAGCTGAGCCGAAAATAGCCCCCGCCACTTCTCGCTGAGCCGTTGTCCCAGAGCAACCGCGTTGTGTGCACGTTGTGCTTCACCGGTGAAAAGCAGCGTTCCCAAATCGGGGGAAGGAAGTGTGCTGCTCCACTTTTCAAGCGATGCAACAATTGCCGACTCCTCAAGCTCATGATTTGTCATTGGAGTGAGCTGACAGAGAGGGTCGCCAATCGCTACCGTCTCTTTTCGGCCAAAGGCTCCTATCGCAAGCCGAACGGCAGTGGCGCGCAGTGTGGTGGTTCCTATATCTATTCCAAAAATGATCACACAAAATCAAACCGTATTGTCATCCCACTTTTTTTTAGCGCAATGACTCGAATTAAAGCCTCGGCCAAAAGTAGAGCGGCCTCGGGTGGTGGCATTCCTAAGCGATGAATATTGGAAAGGACGTTGCGATCGGATTCAATTCGGGTCTTGTTTGGTTGGTACTCAAAATAGCCACTCAAGGAATCGGAGATGCCAAGGCCTGGACGTTCCCCAAGTAGTATGATGGCCGCCTTTGGCTTGACCAGTTCCCCCACGTGATCGATGAGCGCAACTCGAGCCCAGCGAACAAAAAGCGACGGAGCTACGCTCAGGCCTTCTTCTACTAATCGGGCTTTCATTAACGGCAACATTATTGGAACGTTCTTTTCAAATGCCTCACTGGATAATCCATCGGAGGTAATGATTTGAACGTCGTAGGTTCCAGAGGCTCGCTTTTCTAATTCTTCGACACTAGCGTCGTTTAAGAATCGGCCTAGCGTGGTGTTTTTTAAATACTCAGCCCGATCGTTTACCCGGCTTTGCAGGGAGATGAGTCCAAGCGCTTGGATGAACTGGTTAGGAACATCCCGGTGAACCGCGTCTTTTGAGACTGCCAGATCCTCTTTGAATTTGAGCTGAGCCATTGTGGGGTAGCGGCCGCCCGCATGACCAATGCCGATTCTTGCAGGCGTGGTTTTTTTAAGCTCGGCTACGAACGCATTTTTTGAAACGTCATTACTGAAGGACACTGGGGTCTCCAAACCGAGGGGTGGGCTTGCCATCGTCTAAAAAACCGACCTTTTCCATCCAGGTTTCAAACTCGGGAGTTGTTTTTAGGCGGTTTAAGCAACGAAGCGCCACATTGTCGTGAAAACTGGTGTCTTGATAGCTGAGCATGACATCATCGTTTTGCCCAATGGCCATAAAGTAATTGCTACCAGCCTGAGTGAGCAACATTGTCGCTATCTCGTGATCGTTTTGGTCAATTTCAGCATGCGTCGTATAGCAAGGGGCCATTCCCATCGGGAGGCCCATCAATTTTCCCATGCAGAGGTCTTCTAGATTGGCGCGAATCATTTGTTTGCCATCATAAAGGATTTCAGGACCGATAAAGCCAGACACATTGTTCACCATGTAAGGGGAAAAGGCGCGGGCGAACCCGTACGTTCGCGCCTCCAGAGTTACCTGATCCACCCCTTCATGGCTTTCTAGTGACTGTTCTGACCCTTGCCCGGTTTCAAAATAAAGAACATTAGGCCATTTGCCTCCGCTTTTTTCCCTTGCCAGGGCATTGGCTTCGCTGAGCACCGCTGCGGTGACTCCAAACTGGAGGTTGGTTTTTTCAGTTCCTGCAACGCTTTGAAAAAGTATGTCAAGGGGAGCCCCTTTTTTCACTGCCTCCATCTGAGTTGAGATGTGGGCAAGAATGCAACTTACTGTGGGAATTTCAAATCGTTCGATCAGCTCTTCGATGGCCCGAGCAATACGAGTGACGCTTTCCACCCCGTCGATAGCCGGGTTGATACCAATCAGGCAGTCTCCGCACCCATAGGAAAGTCCCTCTAACGCTACGGCCAAAATTCCAGAAACCGAATCGGTAGGATGATTGGGCTGCAAACGGGAGGAGAGAGTTCCCGGTCGGCCAATGATCGTTTTGGCTTGTGAGGGAACTCTTATTTTACTGGCGATAAGAACAAGATCCATATTGGAGCAGAGTTTGACTGCGGCGGCCACCATCTCTGGAGTAAAACCCTGGCAAAGAGAACGTATCTCTGTCCCGTCAGACGCCAGGAGGAATTCACGGAATTCTCCAACCGAAAAATGTTTCACTTTGTCGTAAAGTAATTTGTCCAGTCCATCCGTCACGGTTCGTGTGACTTCACATTTTTCGTAGGGGACCGCGGGATTCTCAAAGAGCGTTTCCAGCGGGACGTTCGCCAGGGCATAGCCTGCCGCCACCCTCTCTTTTTCATCCATTGCGCAAAGGCCAACGGCCTCATCTCCGGAGCGGTATTCATTGGCCTTGCCCATTAGTTCGTTAAGGCTCTTAAACGAGTAGGATTTGCCTCGGACTTTTGAGTGAAACATAAACCGTAGTTATACTCGATGATCGAGTCATGACAAATGGCTCCAACTCTTTTAAACCGATGGGGTGAATCCTTTAAAGTGGCCTTTCTTCTTGCAGACCCTGTTGGCAATTGGAGCAGGACTGACGGTCGCTTTCTTATTTGGTCCCAAAGTGGCCTTCTTAGGGGTTATCGCAAAAGCCATCATCGTCGTCATAAAGACCTTTGCCACACCATTACTTTTTCTCGCTATCATGGATTCTGTTTTGCAAGCCCAATTTGGGGGACGCGGAATTCTCTACATGATAGGTATCAGTGCGGTGAACGGCCTGTGCGCCATTTCAATCGCCTTGGTGTTACTCAACGTCTTTCAGCCGGGTGCGTATTTGAAAATGGATCGTCCGCCAGGTGGTGTCGGCAACGTTCTTACGCAAAAAGGCATGGACTGGGGGCAGGCACTACTTACCCAGTTGCCTGACAGTATTATCGGTCCGTTTTCCGTTCACAATCTACCGGCCATCATTGTATTGGCCCTCCTATTTGGATTTGCCGTTCGTTATGTGGAGGCAAATCCCCCGGGGTTGTCGAAAGGCGTCTTTGCAACTTTTCGCGAACTTGTGCAGTTGGGGCTACTTATCCATATAAAGGTCCTGCACTGGGTGGTTGCTTTGGCCCCTATTGCCATTTTTGCCGCCGTTGCTAAAGCCGCCTCTGAAAGAGGGCTGTCGCTGCTTCCCGGACTTGGTGCCTATGTAGTCACCTGCCTTACGGGCATGGCCATCCAAGTTTTTGTCGTCTATCAGTTTTGGATTGGCATCATCGCCGGGCGCAGCCTTAGGGAGTTTTGGCGAGAGGCCAAAGAGGCTGTGGTCTATTCCTTTGGAGTGAATAGTAGCTTGGCCACGTTGCCTCTTAGTCTAAAAGCCCTAGAGAAACTGAAAGTCTCAGCATCGTCGGCGCGCTTGAGTGCTTGCGTGGGAACTAACCTCAACAATGATGGCATTCTTTTATATGAAGTTGCTGCGGCTCTTTTTCTCGCGCAGGCGTACGGCATCCACCTAAGTGTGTGGCAACAGTTAGGCGTTGCGGGCGTGTGTGTTTTTGCCACCGTCGGCGTAGCCGGAGTGCCAGAAGCCGGGATCATTTCTTTAGCGCTGGTTCTTAGTACGATGGGCCTTCCCGACGAAGCTCTTCCCATCTTACTCAGTGTAGATTGGATAGTGGCTCGCTGTCGGTCGATGGTGAATGTGACCAGCGACCTCACCGTGGCTATAGGCATCGACGTCTTGGAAGGGCGGCGCCGAAGGTTTGCCTCTGGAAGTTGAGAAAGCGGTAGAGAAGGCAGGGCTAACCTTCAGAATCGTTTGCCTTTTCAAGTCCCCCTGGATAGTCTTTCGCGACAAAAATAGGTTTATTCTCAAGGAGTTTTATCGTGTCTGCTGCTGATAGCGTTGTCATGACAACGGTGGACGAAGTAGTTAATTGGGGGCGTACCAATTCGCTGTGGCCTCTTACCTTCGGCCTAGCGTGTTGCGCGATTGAAATGATGGCGGTGGGCGCAGCCGATTACGATCTCGAGCGTTTTGGCTGCGGGGTCTTTCGAGCCACCCCTCGTCAGGCTGATCTTATGATCGTGGCAGGCACCGTCACCCTGAAGATGGCGACACGCATCCGCACCCTTTATGAGCAAATGCCAGATCCTAAATGGGTCATTTCAATGGGCAGTTGCTCCAATAAGGGCGGCCCTTACTGGCAAGAAGGGTATCACGTGCTCAAGGGTGTTGACCGAGTGATTCCCGTGGACATTTACGTGCCCGGCTGTCCGCCTCGTCCAGAAACTTTACTGGAAGCGATCATGCTGCTGCAGAAAAAAATTCGCGTTCAGGAAAACAATCTTAAAGCATTTGGGTTTTTCCGGGGGCAGGCATGAAGTTTGAAGAGATTTTAGCAAAGCTCGCCACCCGTTTTCCTTCAGTGGTTTTTGTAAAAGGCGAGACCAAGCCGGATCCGTTTCTGGGGGTCCCCAAAGACAAGATTTATGAAGTGATTGAGCATTTAAAGAACGATCTTAATTTTGAAACGCTGGGAAGCATCTCGGGAGTGGATTATCCGGCCCGCCCCGGTTACGAAGTCGTCTATCATGTGGTGAGTTACACCCATACGACCAACATCTGTCTCAAGGTGCTATTGCCCAGAGAAGACGGCGTTTCTGTACCCACAATCTGCACCCTCTATAAGGCCGCCAACTGGTTGGAACGAGAGACGTACGATATGTTGGGTATCCATTTTGAGGGGCATCCCGATCACCGCCGCATTCTGTGTCCGGAGGACTGGGTCGGCTTTCCCCTACGAAAAGATTTTGTGACCCCCGACTTTTATTTAGGAATGCCGGTGCCTCTCGTCTTTGGAGACAAAGAAGAGACCGTGACGGTGGAAGGAGGGCACTAAGATGTCTACTTTTACTACGGATTTAAATCCCCAACGACCTACGACAGAGAATCTTCGTACGGATGAACTGTTGCTCAATATGGGGCCGCAGCATCCTAGTACCCACGGCGTGCTTCGGGTGATCGTAACTACTGACGGTGAGATTGTAAAAACAGCTCACCCTGAGATTGGCTACCTGCACCGCTGCATGGAAAAACATTCTGAGTCGGTCGATTACATGGCGGTTATTCCCTACGTGGATCGGCTCGATTATCTCGCCTCGATGAACAACGAAATGGGATATTCCATCGCCGTTGAGAAGATGATCAGTCTCGAGGTTCCCCGCCGGGCGGAGTACATTCGGGTAATCTTGGCTGAGTTGCAGCGGATTGCCAGTCACCTAATGGCCTTTGGCACTTACGGTCTGGATTTGGGTGCCTTCACAGCATTTATGTATGCGTTTCGTGATCGTGAGAAGATTCTCGATATTTTTGAATCGGTTAGTGGCGCCCGTCTACTTTACAATCACATGTGGATCGGTGGCGTGGCGCGCGACATTACTGGGGATCAGGTCACTCAGATCAAATCGTTTTTAGAGTACTTTAAGCCTAAGATCGATGAGTACAACACTTTGGTCTCCTACAATAAGATCTTCATCGAACGTACCGCTAACGTGGGCGTGATGGACACCGAGCTTTGTTTTGAGTACGGCCTGACGGGTTGCATCTTGCGTGGTGCCGGGTACAAGTGGGACTTACGAAAAGATCTCCCTTATTCGATTT
>JAYVQZ010000291.1:0-6578 GCA_043776735.1 Deltaproteobacteria bacterium
ACGCCCCCAAACTCACAATGAATTTCAAAGGCTTAGTTTATTGGGGGGAGACATTTTCGCTTGGGAATTGAGGGGCGACAAAGTCGCCCGGTAATTACACGTGCTTTGGGTAACACTCAATTCTGCCGATAACGCAAAGGTAGAGGAGTGAATTTGCTCGCCCTTTTTTCCACTTTTTGGCGTTCCACAAAGTTCGCCATTGCCTTACGCCTTTTGGTTATTGGCTTGGCATTCGGGGCCGCGTCTTGCTGCGAGGCGGCTCCCGACTACCAAGGCGAGTTTCGTATGGGTATGGAGATAGAGCTTCAAGAGAGCCTTTTACAGAAGATCGTTCATCTCTTTGATTGGGAGGCGGTTCGTCGGGACAGTCGTACTGACGAAAGAGTTATAAAATTACTGGGAGGAAAAGCGCTACCCGATTTGCTTTCCAAAATGCCGCCTGAATATCTGGCCCACTTGGCAATTGAACTTGCCAACGTTGCCTATTTCAAGCTTCCCAACTACCCACCAGCCAGAACAGATCTTTCGCCAGCAGACGCCCAAATACTAAAGGGACTCAAGTGGCACAAAGATAATGGCAAAATGGAATTCTCTCACGAGGAACCGTTTAGCAATCCGGCAGACTATCTAAGGAGCCTCCGACTTTTTTCAAAAACGGTAGGAATCGACGGTCGTCTCGACAATCCCCTAGATCGGAGACGGCACGAATTGAGTTACCATGTTCATCTTAGCGACTCTCAAGGAAATTCAGTTGCCGAAGTTCTGGCTCATTATAACCGGTTGATGCTTACTCGTCTTGCCGGCAAAGGAAACGCCGCAGAGCTATTTAGTGAGGATCGAATTTCCCGCTATAGTGAATTGCTGGATGAACGTGGGCTAGTTCGGCTCCTGGAAAACAACCACTTTGAGTTGCGTCGTCACGTGCTCCCTCCGGAAAAAGAACTCGAAGAACTCATACGTCTTTTCTCCCTTCCAAAGGACGAGGCAATTAAAGAAATCGCCGAAGAGACACAATCGCTGCTGACCCCCAAGACACTGCGTTATCTAGTGGAGTTAAGCCCGGCCGACGCGATATCCATAATCACTCTCAGTGCAGAGCCAATCCCACTAGCAAAGGTACGATTGAGTCTGCAAGATCCTGGTTTCGCAAAGCTCGTCCTCGCATCCCTTTTCAGCAAGCAACACCTAGCTCATGACATTGACGCCTTTCTCTTCCGTTTGGAGCACGCAAAATCTAACGGCGTCCCAGGAGCCAGTGGATTACTCCGCCGTTTTTCAAACCGGTTTCAAGACAGCTTAAATAAGGAACGTTTACCAGGCCTCGCCAAGGACCTTAATACCGACACATTTCTTGCCTTCATCGAAGCCACTTCCCAAACAGCTACACCAAAAAAGGTGAAATACGATATCTCTAACCCTGACATAGGAAAAATCATCCTCAGGTCAAAAAACGAACCAGTTTATTTTGTGAGTTATACAAACCGCCTCTCCCGTTACTGTAATGTAAATTCTGTTGTCGCCGAGGGCATTTTAAAATTATTCACGCAACGACCAAACGACCAGCATCTAGAACTTCTCAGCGGGCTTCCGCCAGAATTCTTAGTTACGTCAGTGGGATGGCAGGTGATGGAGCGGGCACTGGGGTCTCAAGATCCACGGCTCCGATTGAAGGCACTTAATAAAGTCCAAATGATTCCGTTACTATTTTCACATTCCCAGAATCTGCGCGTTCGCCAGTTGCTTCAAAATGATCCCAATGTCGAAATAACGGAACAGCTTGCAAAAAGTTCCCCCCTAGAACCTAACGATAATGGGTTTTCCGCTCCTCTTCCAAAAAAGAAAGCCAGCAGAAGGCAGGTTAACTGCAGTGACACACTTTTAGAATTTCGAAAATTGATCCCGGAATCTCCGCTTGGACCACACTTAAGAAACTAGGCTACGGCCTAAACTCAATATGTATGACTCGATTTTTTTTATTTTTAAAAGACAATTCAGGTAGCTGGCCCTGGGGAAGCGGCTTGTCCTCGGTTCTGATAAATCTAAAGCCATCATCAATTAAAAACTCTCTAAACTCTTCCCGAATTCGCTCGCGGTATTCTTCGACATCGTCCGTAGGTAGCTTAAGAAACTCAGAAAGCGGGAGATGAGTAAATCCCTTCATGTCCACATACGTCAAAGGCATGATCACTTGGATGGTTACTTCGGGGCTGGTGGTATTTACGGCGATGCTATGAATGGTCTGAATCAAGCATTGGTCCAACGCCCCACCTGCGACGGCAACGGTCTTGGCGTTGGCAAGACTGAAATCGAACTCACCACCGACAGAGTGATGAATTAGTTTGGCTCCAGAAATGCTTTCTGTTTTTAACGGCTCTGAAGATTCTGCCCCCACAAGTAAAACAGGGGATGCCTTTTTTAGATCAGGATAACTGGCAACTATCTTTTTGGTCTGGCTCTGAAGAGAACCAATCTGATGAGTGAAGATTAAAACGTTTTCCTGACCTGCAAGTTCCTTAATCACCTCGGCCGAAGTCTTTCCACTGTACTGAATCTTGGCAAGCTCCTGTTGAATGCCTTCGTTCACGGCCCTCTGAATCGTTTTCAAATCCTCTTCATGCAAACCGCGGAGAGAGAGCTCTAGCTCTATTTTTTGGTGCCGTTCTGAAAAGAAATGATTGTTCTTCATTTCCTCCGGTGCTTTTTTTCCAATGAGGTAGAGGGCCATGTCCCGCACATCAGCATCAAACTTCTCTACCGTAAGGCGAACCGAATTTCCGTTGATATCGCGAAGGTCACGAAAAACAGCAGTCAACTGGCGATCACTTACGATTCTCTTTTGCGGAACCTTCTCTCCTGCAGCGGCAAGCAAAGCTGAGCAGTCAATTTTAGGCGGCTTCCTTTTTTCAGCCCCCCAGGCCAGCACGGCGGCAAGAAAAAGGCTCATTTGAACCAAATGGAACATCGTTCCATAATAACAGAAAAACCAAAATTCCTAGTCAGTTAGCCAATGGCGACCGCTTCAACCTAGAAGCCCTAGAAAATATTGATATTTTTACCAATTTACAGCTTCCCGCCAGCCGATCTTTGGAAACTGACTAGGCTGAGACTTCCGGACCTTTGGTCCGAGAGATCGAAATTGGCCGCCCGGGCCGAAGGGCCGAGAGGCCGATTATCATCAGCGCCGATCGTTCGAAACAGATCTCTCAGGCCGTTAGGCCTGGGAGTGTCAAACCACTAACTTTGCGGTCGCTGGAAACCTATAACCCCTTGTTTAAGACCGTTTTTTTTGCGCACAATTGCTCAACACTTCATCGCTAAACTAAACGAACAATGAAACTCTTGGCCATTATCCTTTTGGTAGTCACAGCCGGATGTGCCAGTACCAGCGCATTGCTGCAAGACTTTTCCCGCAATCAAAACCGGGGACCAGGAAGCACTCTGGCTACGTTAAATAGTCCGCAACAGCAAAACGAAAGTTCGCCCGTTTCTCTTCCTGGCAACTATCAACAAAGCTGCACTCATGACGATCAATGTTCGGGAGGATCCAAATGTTCCAAAAGCTCGCACCTCTACCGGGGCATTTGTTCTGAACCCCCGACCCAAAACGCAAGTCCGTTTACGTCGCTACGCAGAGAGATCTCGGCCAGTAACAATGAAAACAATTGCCTACTAAAGATAGACTGCCCCGCAGGCTTTTCATGCCGAAAAGACCGAGCCAGCCTGCAAGGTAGCTGCTGGAAATAATAAAACAAGTCCCCCCCCCACCCAGCGACCAGCAAAACGCTTGGCCTTTCCGTATGGAATAGGTTAACCCTCTTTAATGCATTGCAGCAACAAGCGGCCCTGCTGTTAAATTCTTTGGGGGAATTGCTGAATTTATGTCGACTCGTTTTCTTCTGCTTACCATCGCCTTGTTGATTGCCCTACCGGTACCAGCTCAAGCTGGCTGTCTTGATTACTTTGTTATTTTTCCGTCCGTGAAAGCACTGGCTGCCGAGGACGCCGTGACTCCAGAGAAAGCGCGAACTCAATTGAGTTTAGATCAGGAAACCCTTAGGCGGGCGAGAAGCCGTGGGCTTGCCCCGGAGGAACGCCAAAAGATCCTCGAAGACTATGCCAGGCCAACACCTAAGTCAGTTTGGCAAAAGGCTTTGGTTTGGGCAAATCTCACCATGAGCGGCATTGTGGGATTGCAGGTCTCCACGCAGGTGATGGAAAACCCGCAAGAGATTATCCCCGCAGTTTTATTAGCACCGGTAGCACTTTGGTTAGCCGATCTCGGGGGACAGGTTTTCCATAAATGGCTCGATAGCTATGCAAGTGAAACCAATCCGATCTGGGGATCCACGGCACGCGCGTTTCGGCAGCACCACGAAATGCCCAACAATCTGGATAAGGAAGACTATGCCAGCAATGTCGCCGATCCTTCCTTGATGTTGGCTCCGCTTTTTGCTGGCTTAACCTTCGCCAATTTGACCCCTGAGGCTGCCACTCCGTTGATGATCTTTTTACTGGGCATCATGCATACGACCGAATTTCACAAACAAGCGCACCTAACGAATCCGAACCCGTTTTTTAAATTCCTCCAGAAGTTCGGTCTAGCCCTTAGTCATAAGGTTCATATGGAACATCATCGTCCCCCTTTTGATTCCGAATTCTCCGTATTTTTAGGGTGGTCCAGCCCCTTTACCAGATGGGCCAATCTCTGGAATCGAATGGATAAGATGTTTTGGAATTACACTGGAAAGATGCCGCATAACTGGATTCAAGATCCCAGATCCATTCCCGACTACGTCGTTGCCAAGCTCAAAGACGATCTCGAAAAAATCCCCTCCGGCCTTTGGGATTATGGGGAAACCTATCCCACTCGTGTGCCTGCCGAACTAAAAGAACCTATCGCTAGGGCCAAACAAAAGTGGCAGAACGACTTTTTAACAAAACGCCGCGAAATCTTACAACGCAAGGCTATCACCGATTACGACATTGCCCGTACCGAATGGGAGGAAGAACAAAATGACTACCCGTGGTTGTATGACAACAAAGTGACACCACTGTTTGATAACGTAAATTTTTAGTCTTTCATCGAGTCTAATTCAGACCAACGATAGTAGAGCTTTTCTACAGCGGACTGCGCTTTGGCAACCTCAGCGCAAAGATCGCTCAACCGCTTGGAGTCGGCTTGGTTCTCAGGAGCTGAAAGTTCGGCCTGGAGCGTTTCTAACTTGTTTTCGGCCTCAGCGATCTTCCCTTCCATCTGAGAAAATTCGCGGGCATCGTTGAAGCTCATTTTCTTTTTCTTGCTTGCCTCTGGTGCCGTAACAGAAGGAGCCACTTTAGCAGGCTCCTTCTTTTTGGTTTTTTTCGCGTTGCGCCAATCTTCCCACTGGGCCAGATCGGCAAATGAAATTAATTTAGAGCCACCAGACTCATCGTCAAAAAAGGCTAAGATCTGAGTGGCGACCTGATCAAGGAAATAACGATCATGGGTGACGAGAATGACCGCGCCGTCAAAGTCAGTAAGCACGCCTTGTAAGACGTCGAGCGTTTCCAAATCAAGATCATTGGTTGGTTCGTCGAGAACTAAAACATTGCATTCCTGCAACATGAGGCGGGCCAGTAGCACTCGACTTTGCTCACCACCAGAAAGGCGTCCCACCACTAGCTCACGCTGTTCCTTTTTAAAGAGAAAGCGTTCGAGGTAACCGTGGATATGAACCATCTTGCCGCGAAAGTTAACCTGATCGCCGTAAGGACAAAGCGTGCGGCGAAGTGTAATGGTGGGATCCAGCGATTCCCTGTTCTGTTCAAAGTAGGCAACCTTGACCTGGTCAGAGATAAATACTTTTCCCGAGTCTGCTTTTTCTTGACCAAGAAGAATGCGGATAAGAGTCGATTTTCCACAGCCGTTTTTTCCGAGTAGCCCCAGTCGGCTTCCCGGACCGAGAAACACATCCACATTTTCAAACAGCTTCCGTTTTCCAAAGGATTTGGAAGCGCCTTCAGTCTCAATGAGGCGCTTAGGCTTTCGATCATTTGCCTGAAAATCTAACCGGGTGGTGCGGTGTGTGTTTCGGGTCTCAAGCTCGTTAACCTGAGCTTTAAGGTCACCTGCCGCATTTATCCGCGCCTGCTGTTTGGTCGTTCGCGCTTTTGGTCCTCGCCGAAGCCATTCGGTTTCCCGGCGCAGCGTGTTTTTAAGAACCGTTTCATGTCGCTCCTGGATGCTAAGGAGCTCTTCTTTTCGTTCTAAATAGTCAGCATAATCGCCGTTCACGCTCAATAAGCCACCTGGGTTGCGCGGATCTAGTTCAAGAATTCGTTTGGAGACCTTCTGCAAAAAGGCACGATCATGAGTAATCGTTACTGTAGCAAGCCTAGCGGTGGCCAAAAAGTCTTCCAGCCAAAGGATGCTCTCCACATCAAGATGGTTGGTAGGTTCATCGAGCAAAAGAAGATCGGGCTCTAGGACCAGTTCCCTAGCTAACGCCACCCGCTTTTTCCATCCCCCCGAGAGTTTCCCCACCAACGTGTCGGCATATTCGGTGAGCTCCAAACGGGAAAGCCATTCCCCAACTAAG
>JAYVQZ010000292.1:0-6562 GCA_043776735.1 Deltaproteobacteria bacterium
GGTCACCGCAATTCTGCAGCAGCAAAGGCTTTCGGCGGAAGGGTACCGACTAACTGCCATCATTCCTCCATACTAATGCTCCGTGTCACTTGACGAAGATAGGTATTTGGTTAGATTTGGTTGTAGACCATTGAAATAATTACTATAATAAAAGTACTAGTTTGGGATTTAACCCCACTTTTCTAAGGAGATGTCATGACACTCACTAAGGCGGAATTGATTGACTCCGTATATGAAAAGGTGGGGTTTTCAAAAAAAGAGGCCTCTGATTTAGTAGAGCTCGTGTTTGAGAGCATGAAGGAAGAGCTCTGCAAGGGCGGCAATATAAAAATCTCGGGGTTTGGAAAATTCCGAGTGCGCGCCAAAAAGGCTCGCATGGGACGAAATCCCCAAACTGGCGATGCGATGATGATTTCCGCACGCAAAGTTTTGACCTTCACCCCCAGTCGCATTCTTCGCGATGGTATTAATGGCAAATCAGCGGTTCTCCCCAGTCAACACAATGCGGATGACGACGACGATGAGGATGATTCTGAACACGAATCGGCGTAGTGCTTAACAGAACTCTTTTTACCTCACTCCTTTTCTTCTTATTGTCATTGTCTGCCCATTCGGCGGTCAGTTTTCCTTTTTTGCCCCCTGCGGCAAAACCCGACACCATTTCGTGGGTTTCCCTTTTCCTTTCTGTGGATGCGGCAGAACGGGACTTCCACCCCCACCAAGCCGCACGCCTTCGCAATGCCTTTGGATCCCGTTGCGACGTTGCAGAGGCTTCAGGCTGGGCGGAGATTTCCTCCGAGGATCAAGCCCGCATCTCCTTTTTATGCTCCCTAGTTCGGCGCGAAGTTTGGCAAAAATCTAGCCTCACAAGCCTCGGCCTAATGCGAATCCTTCATCCGGAACCACAGGTGCCGTGGGAAACTTTGAAGTCCCTTGATTTCGGAGAGCGGACGGTTTGGGAGAGTCGTGCTTTTTTAACCACCGGCAATCATCCCGCGCGGACTCTCGGAAAAAGCCTACTCTCTTTAGAGAGCGTCACCCGACTCTATCCCCACTTTCCCGACGGGCATTGGTGGAAGTACGAGGCGGCCTTAAATCAGCGCCAACAGTCTCGGATCGCCTCTGCCTTTTCGGATTTGCAGTCTGCCGCGCAAGTTTCCCTTAGCGACAACGAAAAGGGGCAAGAGGCCAACAGCGCACGAAGGCGTCTAGACGGTTTGAGCTACGGCGTTACTCCAGAAATCGAGTACCGTTCCTTTCTTGGCATCGTAGGTGGGATCCGAATCTGGGATGATCGATTAGGGGATGAGGCCCGTACTTTCGCAGCGTCCGCACAGGTGTCCTCAACAGAAACACTCTTGGCCCGCGTGCGATTTGAAGATCGCTCCTGGTTAGCGCCGCTGGCGTTGAATATGGAATTCTCTGGAGGCTGGGACCGGCATGGGTACCGCGGTGCTGGTTCTTCTTCGGCGTCTCTTTTTCGACAGGCGTCAGGGAACTCTCGTTTGGGCGCCGACATGCCGCTCTGGGGTCAGCTATCGGTCCAGGCAGGTTATAAAATTTGGGCCACTGGAAACGAGCGTTCCGACGGAGTCGCAAGCCTAATTCCGATATCAAGTACGCGGGGACATGGGCCTTATGTGGGAGGCCTTTGGGACACTCGTGATAGTCGGGTGGTGCCTCGCCGCGGACAAAAGATTTCACTAGAATTAACTCAAACTTCGCTTTCCGATGCGCGCTCGTCGTCACTTTTTGAAGCTAGAGCTAGGGGAGAAACCTACTTCCCGATTGACCGTTATCGATCCTGGAGTGCCACTGTTGCCGGTGCCATCTACGACGGGCTAAATCGCCGCGACCTTCTTCCTACGTGGGGCTATGAGGAATTGTTATTGCCCGGATTATCTGGGGAACGTTACCGGGCACGTGCCGGCTTGGGAGTAACCATCGAGTTTCAACAGAGGCTGGGGGAGGGATTTCGTGCCTTGGCGTTTGTTACCTCGGTGCTATTCAAAGATCCGCAAGTAGTGTCCGACTCCGCCATCGGCGGGGGAGGGCTAGGAATTGAGGCCGCTTATTCCAGAAAAACCAGCCCCACTTTTCGTGCGGAATTAGGCTGGATTTCCGGTGAGTGGGCGTTAAATAGCAGGTGGCACGTCGCCTTCTGAACTGGATTGATTGGCTTCTTCGGCTGTGACGAGTTGGCGGGTGTCGGGGAGCAATTCAGTTTCTATCGGGTTTCCCTCATCGGTGTACGGCGCTTTCCAGGTCATGTGTTTGGGGTTGTTGCCAGCAGTGATGACCGCTTTAGCCCGATAGACTTCACCGTTGGGCCGAAACTCTACAATTTGGCCCAAACCGCCCCAATAAATGACGACACCTCCCCCCACGTTTTTTCTGTGTGCCTGCCAGGGATTAATGATGATCTCGCTCCACCGGCCGCCAATTCGGTGCATCGCTCGCTCCATTTTACCTAATCGATTATTAATCTCCCTTTCAGAATTTTCAAATGCTGTTGCTTTCTCCTCGGTCGTTACTTTTCTCAAAGCAAGTTCTGCTAACAGTTTTTTAGCCCAGCTTCTTTTTTGATTTGCCACAGAGAGATAAAATCCGGAATAGGGGCGTTTTGATTGGGCCACAGCCCACTGGCGCACATTAAATTGGCCTAATAAGGCTCTGGGAGAGAGTAACGCAAAATTGCCAACGGTTCCAACGCACTCGGGGTCAACTTCCAGGCACGTTATCGTAGGGGATAACAAAGCGAGGAAGAGAAAAAAGATGAAAAATCGATTTGGCATTCTTGGCGTCCAAAAAAAGGCTTTTGAAATAAGCACGCGGCGAGTCATTGCGCAACCGGCCAATCACCATTTAAGCGTTACAGGTTGGCAAAATGTGCTTTTAAGAGTTCTTCATTTGCCTCAGCGTCTCTGGCACCCAACTTTAAAATCTCCTGCACATAGTTAGGACTGAACATCAGATAGCTGATGAGATCGCCCAGTTGTTCGCGCGATGCTGTGGATTTTAATAGCTGGCGAAGGTGAAAGGGTATGTCATCGAGAAAGTTTTTGGCAATATGCCCTAGGTCTTGGCTTGGCCGTATTAAAAGAGCTGGTATCTGACGGACCCTTTGGGAAGAGGCGACGTGGTTGAGCCGATGCAGATTTTCAAGATCCACTTCAAGACTGTCCTGAAAGAGGGAGTTAAGTAACACGCCAGCAAGGTAGCCCATGTTGCCACCGGCCAAGTCAGTGAACTTCGACGGCTTTGGCTCAGGGTTTGGGCAACGAGTTCCAATGGCCAGGATATTGGTAGCTCCCATTTTTATGGCAGGACTTAAAGGGAAGCTAAAGCGGAGCGAGCCGTCGCCGTACATTTCATTGGCGACGATCACGGGCTCAAATAAAATGGGGATCGAGCAGCTTGCCATGATGTGCTTCACCCGGATGGTGGTTCGTTTGGAAAGCCTCTGCTCCCGATGCCATTCAGCAATCGGGTCTGCCGAATCAAAAAAGACCGTTGTTTTTCCCTCTTTGTAATTCGTTGCCGTGACTGAAAGGCCAAGGATATTTCCGCTTCTCAGTGCCCGAGAGATACGCGAGAAATGTATGTGGTTGACTAACGTTATAGCCAAGGGCGAGGCGTCTAGTAGCGACCGCAGTAAAATCCTTTTCGTGAAGCGCGATAAAAATAAGTCCGATCCCCAGCGCAGGAACATTCGAAACATGGTTCGAAACTGCGTTTTAAGGACATGATCAAAACTGAGATGGGCCCAGAGCTGATAGAGCTCCTCGGTGGACTGGGGAAAAGGCGCCCCTTGCGCAAGAAAGCAGGCGTTAATGGAACCTGCAGAGACCCCACAAAATATGTTTGGCCTATATTCAGGAAAACGTTTGGCAATGAAACTTAGGGCGCCTACTTGATAAGCGGCCCGCGCCCCGCCTGCCGGTAAAACAATGGCCGAACCTTGATTTCTCATAGGGCTATTCTACCATCGATGGAGTTGTTTTTTTTCAAGCAATCAGTGTGGCAAATGCAGGTGAATTTCGGAGAAGTCGACCTTCTTACGATTGGGCAGGCGTGCTGAAACTTTGTCGATTGACGGCTGTAAGTTCAATGGGAACTCCCCAAAATCCAATACCAGTCCGTCTCTGCGAAGCACATAGCCGAGGGTAAGTAACTTAGGGAAACGTCCGATGCTTTGCGTGAATGCGGGAGTCAACTCAAACTCTAGCTCAATAAAGTCGAGCCCCTTTTTTGCGATGTCGATTTCTGAGAACCGTTCTTCCACGGCACTGTCTTTGGAAACCGATAAGGAAGGCCCCGTAAATCGAGGGGCTATCTCTCGCCAAGAAAACCAAACGGCGGCTGCAAAAATGATGAATCCCCACAAAATCCAGTAGAGTTTCTTTTCAGACGGAGTGAGCTTCATCGCTGGGCACCTGATTTGGAAAGTTTCGTCTTGGATTTTGGTCCCACAATCAAAATAAACTCCCCCTTTTCCAAACCATAAGGGCTCGTGTTTCTCTTCCAGTCCTTTATCGGAAACCAAAGCAATCGTTCGGTTTGGCTTGCCAGCTCCCAAGCCAAGAAGACTTCCCGATCTGCAGGGAGCTTTTCAGCGAGCTCCTGCATTAACTTCTGAAAACGGTAGGGGGTCTCAAGTAAGACCATGGCCTCAGGGCGTTGTTTCATTTCAGAAAAAAAACGGTCCCGTTCCTGGCTTTCCCGTGGGGGAAAGCCCACTAAAGTGAGAGGAGGCTGATAACCGCTTAGTGCCACTGCCGTTCCCCAGGAGGTCGCCGTTGGCAAAGAGCGAATCTCCAAGGGTTTGTTCCTTGCCCAGTCCAATAATTCAATGCCCGGGTCAAAACTGATGGGCATTCCCGTATCAGAAAACAGGGCAATGTCTTTTCCTTCAGCGGCAGCCTTTTCCAACCCTTCAAAGAGAGCCAGGCGTTGGTGGGGATGAGGAGGATCTAGAAAGTAGACTTCTTTACCTGGCAGGTTTGCGATCTCTTTTAATAGGGTAAGCGTACGGCTGCGAGACTCGCCTACAATATAATCGGTGTCCGCAAGACGCGCTTTGGCCTCTAGTGAAAGACTACTCTCGTCGCTTAAGGGGGTTCCAATAATCCATAGTCGCGATTTCATCAGGATCCCCACCACTTTCCACTGCCAAAGTTTAACGTAAAATTGGTAAAGACGAAGGCATTTCGGGAGCTATCCCTCCCAATCTTAAAAAGAAATTCCCAACAAGAAACGGGCTTGTTTCTAATATGCAAACCAACGGAGTAAGCGCGAATCCCTCCGCGTCCGGCGCCCAAGAAAGAATATTCAACGCCACCTTCGATATCAAAAACGGTGGGCAGCGGTTTATAAAGCGAGAAAGTCAGGTTTTGGACGTCTAACGAAGTGTCCGCCCGATTTCTAAACAATGTGCTCAAAGCGAAAAAGTTAAACGGGTTTTCAGAATAGGCTAGAGAGCCTGTGATTTCTGTTTCACGAACCCTGGGACCTCCGTTTAGGGTCTCATACTGCAACGGGAAGTTCCCTTGAAATTGTGCTTTCCAGCGCCCTAACATAACTTCGCCGAGAAACTCTATGGGGCCTACCGCCTTGGTGAATCTCGGGTCGATTGTTGAGGTGCGGGAATTAAATTGCTCGGAAACTTGGAAACGAAAAAATCGTTCAATGCCGGAGGAAGTAAGGCGTCGAAAACGGTTGATCAACTCAAACCTCAAATATTCGTAGGATTCCAGCTGATCGAGGAGATCAAAGCGCGGGCTGTTAAGTAAAATCCCTCCGGTACTTGGGGCAGGTCCCGAAAAAGCCGCTTTCCGGTTTTTGTAAAAGAAGGGATGGTTTGGCGCGTCAGTTTGCAATAGCCGAGATCCATAAATCACTCGGGGCTGTATCACGTGGGCGATCTGTTTGAAGTCCGCTAACCCAGTTTGAAAATTTCCACTGAGATATAAGGAAAATGGGATCTCCAGGTCGGCAAAGGCCTGTCCTTGAAAAGACGCAGTCGTTCCTGGGAAGTGGTAGCCGAGAACTCCAGCTCTCGCTACTGGTTGGAGCTGCACTCCATCAGGCATCGGAGGATTTCCAATTATTCGTGTCTCCAGTAACGCTCTTTGCCCCGTGCGAATATAGTCGGCTGCATGGCTATCGGTAAGCGAAGGCTGATTTTTGCCTACAATGGATAGGGTATCAGGGAGGGCGTCCACTTCGTTGGCGCGGATGTACGAGTTAAAGCGCGCATCCACCTCATAAAGCAGATAGCGGGTGAATACTGGCTTGGTTGCCCCAAAGAAACCTAAAGAAGGAAGTTCCGTTACGGCTCCTTTGTCTAGGCCGTAGTCTTTGGAGAGATAAAGAGATTGAAAGTGTTGGATCTGAGCCGTGGCAAGGTAGGAACTCATCGGCCAACTGGCAGCAAATTGCGTCCTCAAATACCCAAGATCGGAAGCACTGCCGAAATCCAAACCGTAATCATGGGTATAAAACGGGTGGGTGGTCATTCTTAATGTTTGCAAAGTTCGTAAGCCGCTATCTGCTTTATGAG
>JAYVQZ010000293.1:0-24747 GCA_043776735.1 Deltaproteobacteria bacterium
AAATAAGGCCTCATAATCGCCCAGGGGCAGAAAAGGGTCGCAGAATAAGTAGGCAGTAAACTTGGATGGGTCGAGCGGCGCCAAGCATTGGCTCAACACGAGTGAAGTCATTTGGCTATAGAGCTGGGCAGCCTCGACCTCGCCAATTTTTTGCGCAAGACGGGTTTTAACTTTGCCGGGAGTTGGGTATTTGAGAAAAACGACAACTGCCGTCATTTGGGTGGTAACTTTTTCCAGTCTTCTAGAAATGTCTGTAAACCACTGTCCGTCAGAGGATGCTTGGTAAGCATCTGGATCACTTTCAGAGGGATGGTGGCTACGTGAGCCCCCATGCGCGCCGCTTCCAACAGATGGATGGGATGACGGACGCTGGCCACTAAGACCTCGGTCTTGAACTTGTAGTGGTTGAAGATGGTCACGATATCGCCCACCATTTTCATGCCATCGACCCCGATATCGTCCAAACGGCCTACAAAAGGGCTAACGTAGGTGGCCCCTGCTTTTGCCGCGAGCAAGGCCTGAATAGGCTGGAAAATTAAGGTGACGTTGATGGGCGTACCTTCTGAGGATAACGCCTTAACCGCTTTAAGCCCCTCGGTTGTCAGAGGAATTTTAACTACGACGTTTTTCCCGAAGCGGCGCAGTGCGCGGCCTTCGGCAATCATTTCTTCAGCGTTTGTGGCAATCACTTCCAGGCTCACCGGCCCTGGCACGACTTCACAAATCTCCTTCGCCAATGTCTCGAAAGGCTTGCCTGCCTTGGCAAAGAGGCTGGGGTTGGTCGTCACTCCGTCGAGTAACCCGAGTTTTAGGGCTTCTTTGATTTCGTCTAGATTCGCTGTGTCTATAAAAAACTTCATATGGCGTCACAGCTTAATGATCTGTACGTCACCTTGACAACGATAAAGCCGAATTCCTAAAATCTTGACCAAATATCGTGTAAGTTCTACGGAAATCGAAACCAAGGGAATAACCAACAATGATCGAAGTCCATGCATTAACAAAACGGTACGGGGATCGCGTAGCCGTTGATGGGATCTCCTTTAACGTAAAGCGCGGAGAGATTCTTGGGTTTTTAGGACAAAATGGTGCTGGCAAGACCACCACCATGAAAATTTTGACCTGCTTCATGTCAGCCACCTCCGGAACCGCCTCTGTGGCTGGTTTCGACGTGTTTGAAAACCCCCTAGAGGTTAAGAAGCGGATCGGGTTTTTGCCAGAGACACCGCCCATTTACCCCGAGCTTTTGGTATCGGAGTACCTTTCCTTTGTTGCAGAGCTCCGTGGTATTCCCAGTGCCGACCGTAAAAAGAAGATCGATAGCGTGGTTGAGCGTTGTTATCTAGGAGAAGTACGTAACCGTTTGATTGGAAACCTTTCCAAAGGGTACCGCCAGCGCGTAGGCATTGCCCAAGCTCTGGTCCACGATCCTGAGGTGCTGATCCTAGATGAGCCTACGGTAGGCTTGGACCCCAAGCAGGTAAGCGAGGCCCGAGGCCTGATTAAAAGCCTTCGCAGCTCTCACACTGTTATTTATTCCACCCACATTTTGTCGGAAGTAGCCGCCACCTGCGATCGCATCATCATCGTGGATAAGGGCAGAATAGTAGCCCAAGAGGCGATCAATTCTATGGGATCGACGGGAACCAGCACGAAGACTGAGTTGGTGGTTCAAAAATCGTCCGAGAGTCTTACCAAGGCCCTGCAAGGAATTCCTGGCGTAAAGAGCGTCCAGACTTTCTCCAACGGCACCAATCGATTGGTTGTCGATTCTGACGCCACCGAAGAGCTAATGACCGAGTTTGCGAAAACGGTAGTGAATCAAGGGGCCGGACTTATCCGGATGTCTCCCGTTCAATTGGCGCTAGAGGAATACTATTTAGGCCTCATCACCGGCAAAAGGAGTGAGATATGAGAGGAGCTATCGCGATAGCAAAAAAGGAGCTGCGGACTTATTTCTATTCTCCCGTAGCCTACGTCATTATTGGAATTTTCCTATTGGTGATGGGAATTATCTTTGCCAAGTTTGTGGCAATCTATCATCAGGCAAATACCATGCAGCGGTTTGGTCAGGCGCAGGGGATCACGCTCGATAAGATGGCCTCTTACCTGTATCAGAACATGGCCTTCATCCTCTGCTTTGTGACTCCGTTTCTTACGATGAAGTTGTTTGCCGAAGAAAAAAGGCAGAACACGTTAGAGCTGCTCTTTACTGCCCCCATTAGGGGGTCGGAGCTGGTATTGGGTAAGTTCGCAGCGGCCTATGCGCTGATGCTTGTCATGATGGCAGTGTCATTCATTTATGTTCTGTTCATGATCCTCTGGGGAAACCCGGAAGCCGCGATCATTTTCACTACCTATCTTGGTCTGTTCTTGGCATTGGGTTGTTACATTTCACTAGGGGCTTTGATTTCGGCAATTGCCAGTAGTCAGGCAATCGCAGCGGTGTGGACCTTTATCGTATTACTTCTTTTGTGGCTGTTGCAATCCATTGGACAGGGTTTAACCGCAAAGTGGGGTTTCATCGAGTGGGGGCCGACTTTAGTTTACCTCTCTCCGTTGGGACACTTCAGCAGTTTTGTGGAAGGGCTCCTTAACCTTAAAGACTTCGTTTACTTCATTACGTTCACTGCGTTCACGCTTTTCTTGACTCACCGGGTAGTCGAAAGCAATCGCTGGAGATAAGAGATGACCAAAAATAAACACACCTCACTGATTATTGGTTTAGCGGCACTTTTTGCTTTAGTGGTCTCTGGCGTCACTGCCTATTTATATCCGCATCTGCCATTAATTTGGCAGGCGGCACTAGGACTTGGAGTCACAGGCCTCGTACTATTTGTCGTAACGGAACGAGCCTCTTTAGCGGTACTTTTTTCCAGGAGAACTACGCAGTACGGACTGAATTCCGTTTTCATGTCGATCGTGGCTTTGGTGATCACGGTAGTTATCAATCTCATTGCCAATGAGCATGACATCAAAAAGGATCTGACTAAAAACAAGATCCATACCTTGTCGGCGCAGTCGGTGAAGATTCTTAAAGACATGAAGACTGAAGTGCGTCTGCGTACTTTTGCCAATCCCGATCAGGTGCCGAACTTTCAAAAGATTTTCGACAAGTACACGTACCACACGAAGATGTTAAAGCCGGATTTCGTTGATGTGGATAAAGAGCCGTTGGCCGTACAAAAGTACAAGGTGAAGCAGGCGGGAACTATCGTTGTGGAGTCTGAGGCGCGCACGGTCAATATCGACAACATCTATGGACCGGATGATCCAAAAGTAGAAGAGAAGTTAACCAACGCCATTATTCAGGTGGCCAAGGGCGACAAGAAGAAGATCTACTTCCTATCTGGACATGGCGAACGCATGCCGTCGGACTCCGGAAAAGAAGGCTATTCAGAGATAAAGGAAGCGCTCGAAAGTGGTCGATATCGCGTGGAAGACCTTGTTCTGCTTGATAAAGAAAAGGTCCCTGCGGACGCTGAAATAGTCATTGTTCCCGGAGCTAAATCTGATTTCATGGAGCATGAGATCAAGATGATCGATAGTTATGTTCGAGCTGGGGGCAAGTTGATGGTGATGGTGGATCCGGACTCTTCCGTATCACTAAAGCCTTTTTTGGAAAAATTTGGAGTGGACTGGAAGCGTGGGGACACAATTCTTGAGACAAATCCATTGCAGCGCCTTGCTGGAGGAAATCCTCTTACGCCAATCGTCATGACTTATGATGGCACTCATCAAATTACAGCAGAAGCCAAACAGCCCTCTATCTTTCCTATCGCTACGCCGGTGGAAAAGGCGGCAACGCTTCCTCCTGACATGACAGTGACTTCGCTGTTTTCTACCAGCAACAAGAGCTTTCAGATTCCCATGAAATCTCTGGATACCATCAAGGGAGGGCGGCTTGAGCTTGATGAGAAAAAGAATCGTAAAGGCCCCATTTCGCTGGCGCTGGCGATTACGGGAAAGGCCGTAGTCAAAGAAGCACCGGCTAATGTAGATGCTAAAGAGAAAGAAAAGGCTTTGGAGAACAAGCCAGATAAAGGCCCTGAGTTTCGCATGGTGGTTGTGGGAGATTCCGACTTTGCAGGGAATAGCGCGCGCCGATTTGGCATAAACGCAGATCTATTCCAAAACATGCTGAGTTGGTTGGCTCACGAAGAAGACCTCATTGCGATCCGTCCTAAGTCAGCAGACTCAAGCGAGTTTAACATCACCGAAGAGCGAGCCAAGGTAATTACTCTGGCCTCAGTGTTCTTTGCCCCTTTTGGGATGTTCCTTGCTGGAATCGCCGTCTGGCTCTCGCGACGGCGCCGGTAAGCGGTCATTTACCAAACCGCGTATCGCCCCAGTACTGGGGTTGAAACTTTGTCCAGGCTTCGGGCTCGAGAAAAGTTTTTACGGTTTGGCTCCCCGTAAAGCCCTCTGCCAGGTAGCGCGACTTCAATTCAAATACCGAGGCCCCTTCTGAGAAAAGCTCAGAAGGGGCTTCCAAAAGAATGACCGAATCTTTTCCACGCCTTTTTAATTCCTGCACGGAACAAGTGTCAGCCTTCCATCGTGCGGTTTCATAACTACCAACAGCAAATTGATCTTTTCCAATTTTGTAGGCCGCAATGGCTTTCGCTTTTGGTGTCTTGGCTTGATAGGCCAGCAGTCGGGCTTCTAAAGAACTTATCACCGAAACCGGGGCCGGGTGCGCAAGCAGAATTCCCTTAAGCGAAGCCGCACCTATCCTCAGTCCGGTAAAAGATCCTGGGCCGTCGGGCAAAAACCAATGTTTTATCTGGGCAAGAGAGATCTTGTTTTCGGCTAGCGTTGTTTCTAGGGCAGGAAGCGTCCATTCCAATCCCCCCCTGTCTGCCGAGTACTTCTCTGAAAGCAGCTTAGGGGGAGCTTCCTTGGACTTTACGTGGAGGCTTAAGCTCGAGCGAAAAGAGGAGAGGTCGAGCGATACCCAATATTGAGAAGTCATGGGGGGTATTTAACGGATTTGGTCAAAAAAGAAAGGGGCGGCAAACCTAAATTCGGACTTGGTTAGACGAGGGGTATGCCTAACCATTGGATTCCGGTTTCGGGGGTTCGTCCTATTAAAGGTATACTTGCCGCCCCCGCGCGTAGAACACGTCAAAAATTTTGGAGAGAAACCTCTTACTATAAGTATAAAAGGGCTCTAAACGCACTGCAATATACACCGAGTATACACCTGGTTAACTATTTGAATTTTATGTTAATTACCCAATATTGAAATTTCATGAAGCAGCGCTTAAGGCCACTATGGTAGTGGTTTTGGCCGTGGTGAAGCGGACCGTAAAAATTTCAATTCAAACGCCAGGATCGGCGACCCAACTAGTAGATGTCTCCTATGGGGCTGTTCTGCGGGAAGCGCTACTGGCCCACTCCCTATCGCCGTACCGGGAGGCCAACCGAATCCTAAATTGTCATGGTCTGGGAATTTGTGGGACCTGCCAGGTCATTGTGAAAGAAAGCAACATTCGGGAAAGAAAGCGCTCCTGCCAAATTCGGTGCTTCCGTGACCTCGAAATTGAATTAGAATGACTGACAAATGGTCACAAAAGGTTATGCAAAAAGTGTGATTGGCGGCCGTGAAGGAAACCAAGATTCCTTTCTCATTTGGGAGGAACGCAGTCTCTTCGCCGTGGCTGATGGGGTAGGCGGCGGGCTCAAAGGAGATGTCGCGTCCCAAATGTCAGTGGCAGGCCTAAAGGCACTTCCGGCGGGCTCCACCGAACTTCGTCCGGTCTTTGAAGAAATTCAAAATGCTGTCCTCAATGAAGCGATTACTACTCTGGGCGATGCCTTGATGGGTAGCACGCTTACCGCTCTGCTATTTGACGGTGATAAAGCCCACGTTTGCCACGTCGGGGACTCCCGCTGTTACGTATGGCGGAACGGGAACCTAAATCCCCTCACCGACGATCACGAAATTTTTGACGACCATATTGGGGGACCCGTCTTAGCGTCCTACATGGGGCTGCCGCCTGAACTCCATGCCCTTACCATTCAGCAAGTGGTCGAGACCGTAGCTCCTGGGGATCGCTTTTTGCTCTGTTCGGATGGACTGTACAAGCAGATCACGGAAGATCGAATGTGCGACCTGATTCACTCCCTTCGGCTAGATCCCCAAAAGCTCGTGGAGGTCCTTTGTGACGAGGCCTCACAGGTCGACCACTCCGATAACGTCACCCTTATCTGGGTGACTGTCGACTAAGCGCCCCCGCTTGCCAGCCTCATTGGCCTAGGCCTATGTTGCAAGCTGTCATGTCTAATGTAGTTGGTATCGACCAAACGCGAACTTTCACGCTTGCCCAAGCCAGAGAGCTATTGCCTATCGTCCGGCGAATCACTTCAGCGGCGGAAGAGAAAGTTCGTGGTCTGGGCCAAAGGTACAGTAACGTTTCTCAACCAGATCAAAAAACGGAGCTGGAACAGCTGATCAAAGCCTGCATTGCCGAATGGCAGGGAAAGATGACCCGGCTTGGAGTCACCACCAAAGGGCTATGGCTTGTGGATTTTGATAATGGCGATGGGTACTGGTGCTGGCAGCATCGCGAGGCCGACATTAGTTTTACTCACGGATACCACGAAGGGTTTAAGCAGCGACGTCCATTACCTTAAATAAAATGGTTCAACGAAAAAAAAATCTAGCTGAGGTCTCAAAGCGAAAGTTTGAAGAGGGTCAAGGACGTTCCTTTGTAGGCCGGGTTGAGGGCAAAAAATTTAAAGGGCTTGTTACCAAAAAGCTGGGCAAGTTCTACGCCTACGAGAACCTTTGCTGCCATCTCCCCATTCCCTTAGATCTCGAAGACGATCAGTTCTTTTCCTATGATCAGGCCTTTCTCCAATGCCAGATGCACGGGGCGCTCTACGAAATTGAAACTGGCCAATGTGTTGGCGGTCCGTGCGTGGGATCTCAACTGAGATCGTTAGTGGTTCATGAAGAAGCGCATCGGCTCCTCATAGAGCTGCCTTTGGTTTTAAACGAAGAAGAGGAAGAAAAAAAATGAGTGAAGACTCGTTAAGGTACGGTTTCCAAACACAATCGATTCATGCCGGAGAGCCACGCCCTTGCTTAGACGGCGCCGTGGGAATGCCCATCTTTCAAAACTCTACCTTTGAGTATAACGGAGCAAAAAACTACGAAGAGGTCAGATACACGCGTCTAAGCAATGGTCCTAACCACTTAGCCCTTGGTCTAAAAATAGCGGCTCTTGAGCGGACGGAAAGCGCAATGGTGATGGCTTCAGGAATGGCTGCTATCTCGACAGCCCTTTTGGCCACCGTCAATAAAGGGCAGCATCTTTTGGCCCAATCCTGCCTTTACGGGGGAACTCATTCTTTTTTGGAGCACCACTTTGAATCCTATGGCCGGACGTATCGGACGTTCGATATTGATGACCTGTCTAGCTTTGAAACTGAGATCGCCCGCAAACCAACGGTGGTTTATCTCGAGTCGATGTCTAATCCCCTTTTAAAAATTCCTGATTTTTCTAGGATTGTTGACCTGAGTAAAAAAGCTGGCGCACTGCTTCTTATCGATAATACTTTTTGCTCCCCCTATTTTTTTAACCCGGCAACGCTGGGTTTCGATCTGGTCCTTCACAGTGCGACAAAGTATCTCAACGGCCACTCGGACGTCATCGCCGGTGTCGTTGCAGGAAAAAAGGAACTAGTCGATAAGATAAGGCTTTTGCTGAATCACTTAGGAGGCTCTCTCGATCCTAATAGCTGTTTTCTTTTAAATCGGGGAATTAAGACTTTGGCTCCGCGCATGCGAATGCATCAAGACAACGCTATGGCGCTTGCCGATGCCCTGCAGTCGCATCCAAAGGCAAAAAATGTCCGTTACCCGGGCTTGAAGTCACATTCCCACCACGAAAGGGCCCAGGAGTACTTTAGAGGGTTTGGGGGAATGATTTCCTTTGAGTTTTCGGGAAATGCGAAGGAGACCGACGCCTTTCTTTCGCGGCTGGAGCTCCCTTTTATCGCGGCGAGTCTTGGTGGTGTGGAGTCGCTAATCACGCGTCCAGCAACGACGTCTCATTCGGGCATACCAGCGGCAGATAGGGCCGTACTTGGGGTTCATGAAAATTTAGTGCGTGTGTCGGTCGGTTTAGAAGATGCCGGGGATCTTATTGCTGATTTTCAAAATGCCTTAGGTAAGTAACCATCTTGCCAATGAGCGGAGGGAAACTTAGGCTTACCCTTCATGAAAACACTAACAGCAAGAGTAACAAACGTAGTTTTTTTAATTTCGGCCTTGTGGTTAGCCTCCTGCACTTGCAGTAAACAGGGGGAACAAAAGCAGTCGCCAGCAACTGGCGCAACGGGAGGAAGCTTGATAGTCATCGAAACGCCCTACGGAACGGTAGAAGCAGAACTATTCTCTAACGATGCCCCCAAAACGGTGGCACGCATCACGGAATTGGCCGAAAGCGGATTCTATAATGGGCTGACGTTTCATCGCGTGGTTCCCGGATTCGTTGTCCAGGGCGGAGACCCCAAAGGAAACGGTACCGGCGGATCGGGAAAAAACCTTCCTGCGGAATTTAATTCTCACCAGCACATGGAAGGCACGTTGGCTATGGCCCGCGCCCAAGACCCCAATTCGGCAGATAGCCAGTTTTACATCTCTCTTGGCCGCCATCCCCACCTCGATGGTAGCTACACGGTGTTCGGTCAGGTTACCAAAGGTTTAGACGCTGTGAAGAAGATCAAGCAGGGCGACAAAATGGTTAAGGTCTCGGTTAAAAAAGCAGCAACCTGATTTCCCAACACTAAATTACTTTACGGGATCTCTCGGGCCTAAAGGCCCGGGAATCTCAATCACCCGAGCTATTTCGTACGTCCGAGAGAAAAATCGGCCGAGAGTGCCATCATATTGCCGGGGCTACTTTTTACAAATCATTGTACGTTATTGAAGATGAGCCAAATGGGCAGGCTTAGGCAGGTTGAACTTCTTAATAAGTTCAAATAGGCCACTCTCATTCTCAGCTACCAATTCAATGGACGGGCAGATCCAAATCCAGCCCGTTCCCACTTTGCGAGTCATAAACTGAAAGTGAAAACTTCTCTTTTCAGAGAGAATGACGGGGATATCGCATCGCAAGTCGGCTGCGGCGGTACCTAGCTTTTGCGTGAGTCCGGAGATTTCAGACTCCAGCTCGGACAGGTTTTCAGCCTTTTCTCTTCGGACTAAATAGCGCATGGACATACCCCTCTATAATCCGAGACCCACAAATTGACAAAGGGAACGTCTTTGATTTGTCACAAGTCGCTCCAACGGCGCGACGGCAATCTAAGTCGGGTTGCCGCTCGGGTAGGCGTGGCAGCTGGGCGGATTGAGACTCCCGTGCCCTCTGGTCCCGAGAGATCATTTTTCCGTTTTGAACACACCTTAGTGTTTTGGCATGAGAGCGATAATGATCTCTACGGCAATAAGCAGAATCACCAAGGTTTCAAGGATATGGCTCTTGCGTGTGGACAGCAGATCGGCCAATAGCTCGATGTTGTCTTGAATGAGCGATAGCTTTCTATCCAGCGTACGAAAGCGGACTTCAATATCAAAGTTCTGCTGTAGTTCCCTGAAGAAAAGCTCAAACTCTTTGCTCTTCCACGTCTCGTCTGGTGGATCCAAAATGGCTAAATTACTTACGATCTTTTGCCGTGTAGTGGCGGTGGAGCCAATCATCCCCATCAAATTTTTAGTCTAAAAAGGGATGTAACCACGTTTGGCTAGGCTCTGGGTGAAGGTGGCGGTTACATTTAGCATTCGATCGGCTTCAATCTCAAAAAACTCCAACGCCGCCGACTGGCCTATGGAGACGGCAATGAGCCTAAGATGATCGAGGGTAAGCTTTTTGAGCTCCACATATTCAAATTCCACCTTTAGCGGAAAATCCCCCACATTGACCTGATAGGTTTCGGTGGTGGGCTGGGGAAGGGCATTGCCTAGAGCGGCTTTCAACTTTTCGGTTTCTCGCTCGACTTCGGCATTGGCCATATTGAAGAAAACAAGACAGCCAAAACGAAAGATAAAAAGGTAGCTATGCTCCCCGTACTGCAATCGCAATTCTTGGGGGGAGGAATCAATAATCTTGCCCGAAAGCAATGATCGGATCCCTTTGATGTTGATGGAATCAAATAAATTGATCGCTTGAACAGTATATCCCGCGGTGGTCGGTGATGTCGGCATGGGGAAAGGGTAACTAAAATTCGATCAAACGGCGAGTACAGTGCGTAAGCCTTTCCAAAAGCTCATCCACTGAGATTGCCGTCGCGCCCTTTCGGGCTTGTGACAGATCATAAAAAAAAGATCTCTTGGGGCTAAAGGCCCCGGGAGTCTCAACCATTGGGGTTACTAGGTTCTTTTTTTCCGCGCTCCGCCAAAAAATCCTGAAAGCGTTTCTCCACCCCAGTGCTCTTGGGGAAATAAAAGCGTTGGCCCTCTAGCTCATCGGGTAGGTATTGGCTCGGTACCCAGCCGGTTTCCGAACGGTGGGGGTAGTCGTAGTTTTTTCCATAGCCCCATTGCTTCATCGCGGCGGTAGGCGCATTTCGGATATTCATCGGTACAGAAAGGTTTCCGGTCTCCTTAACTTTCTCTATGGCTTTGTCTATTGCCTCATAGGCGCGGTTGCTCTTTTCCGAACAGGCAAGATAGGTAGTGGCTTGCGAAAGAATAATTCGCGCCTCGGGCATGCCAATTAGGTGAACGGCTTGGGCCGCGGAGTTGGCCAGCACCAACCCCATGGGATTGGCGTTACCAATGTCTTCAGAGGCTAAAATCACAAGTCTGCGGGCAATAAAGACAGGATCTTCTCCGCCCTCGATCATTCTGGCTAAGTAATAAAGGGCCGCGTCAGGATCGCTTCCTCTCACGCTTTTGATGAACGCTGAAATGGTATCGTAGTGGCCTTCCCCCTTTTTGTCGTAATAAAGACTTTGAGAGGAGGCGAGGTTTTTAAGATCCTCTTCAGTGAGAACTTTTGCCGAGCTCGACAGTAGTAAATGGTCCAATAGAGAAAGCGCTTTGCGGGCATCCCCGTTGGCAATGACTGCTAGTCGCTCATAGAGGTCGTCCGAAAGGGTGCGATCTTTTGCCGCGGCCCGTTTTAAAAGAGCGATCAGATCAGCTTTCTCAATCGCGTTGAAATGAAAGACGAGGCTTCGCGAGAGGATCGCATTATTTATTTCGAAGGAAGGATTTTCGGTCGTAGCGCCAATGAATCGGATCGATCCCTCTTCTAAAAAAGGGAGCAGGACATCTTGTTGGGCCTTATTGAGGCGATGGACTTCATCGATAAATAGGATCCAGGCCTTACGTCCGGAATTTCTTTCAAACTTAGATCGCTCCAGGGTCTCTTTGATCTCCTTCACGCCCGTATTGACCGCGGAGATCTTAGAAAAAGGACGTTGAGACGAATTGGCAATCAGCTGCGCTAAGGAGGTTTTCCCCGTTCCGGGAGGCCCCCAAAAAACCAACCCACTCCACTTGTCCGAGGAGAGCATGTTTTTAAATCGTTCATTTAGAAAATGGGTCTGCCCAACAAAGTTTTCTAGGCTCTTTGGCCGTAGCCTTTCTGCTAGCGGAGCCTCGTCAGAAGCGGCGCCTGCAAAAAGGTCATTTTGAAATTGGTCGCTCACCCTCCCGCTTTAGCGGCAAAGTGCTTTAACGCCAAGGCTAACTTTTTTACAGCCCCACCTACCTAGACAGGCTACAGGGCAAATTCCCTTGGAGATTCGCCCTCCCAAGGTGGCCAGAATATTGCTCCTTTTACGCCTTGGGGGTTTGGTTAGGTTTTTAAGGGGGGCTAAAAAATGCGCAAGATTCTATGGATGATTCTCGTTGTTTCTGTGATTTTTTCCATTTGGGGCTTGGTGGCGGATAAGGCCATGGCCGAAGACAGCCAGGAACTTCCGGCGGTTAACGCTTATCTTTATCCCGACGGCCGCACTAGTTCAGGCACAGTGGTCGGAGTGACTCAAGGCCAAGTCCGCAATGAGCCATCCGCTCCTTCCCAGTCTGCAGATTATGAATCCCAGTCATCCAGCAGCTCCTCAGATTCTGAGGACTGAAAACTCTTCGCCAGCGTCTTGCCCCATCGCTATACTCGCCTTTGATGAAAGGCTTAATCACGTACTGGAGGAGTCCTGAGTTTTCTACGGACCTCTCCGTGTGGTTTCGCCGGGTACGGTTTAGTCTGCTTTCTCCGCGCCTATACCTTTTTTCTTGGGCTGAGATCCTTCCCTCGTTTCTTGTAGGCACTACCCTATTTCTTCTGATCCTATTGATGGCCCAAGCTATCCGCTTGAGTGAGTTTTTAGTGGCCAATCAGGTGAGTATTCGGGACGTCGCGCTCCTGTGTTGGTACCTGTCTTGGTCCCTGGTGGGCTCGGTTATTCCCATGGCTTTCCTCTTTTCGGTGTTGCTGGGGATTTCACGCGCGCATTCTGAAGGGGAGACTCTGGCGCTGCAGTTTAGCGGCGTGAGTTTGCCTCAAGCTTTTGGGCCGGTGGCTGTATTGTCTTTCCTAGTCAGCCTGGTATCGGTCTACTTCTCCATGTACCCCGTGCCTCACGGAAATCGGAAATTTGAACTTATGGTGACTCGCCTTTCCCAGGAAAAGGTAATGGAGGCATTGCGGCCTGGGGTCTTCATTGGGGGGTTCCACGGCCTGACCCTTTATGCCGAACAGGTCATCCCCGCTAAAAATGAAATGCGGCGGGTTTTTCTCTTTGACGATCGGGACGAGGCCCATCCCCTGGCCATCACCGCCAAAAAGGCGGTGATTCTTTCCAATCCGTATGAGGGTCTACTGCTTTTACGCCTTTCGGATGGGTCAGTTTACGAAGACATTAGAAAAGCAACCGCCGATCTCTTGCGCATTGATTTTGAAGTTCACGATATCAACCTAAGTCACGCCCCGCTAGGCGAGCCCTGGCGTGAGTACAGCCCCCTTTCTTTTAATTACGGCCAGCTCAAGAATCGGCTCAAGGAGCTCAAGGGGGATCCGGCCGGTCAACGGACACTCCAGGTGGAGTTTCATCGCCGCATTTCTTTGGGTTTCTCCTGTTTCATTTTTGGGGCCCTTGGTTTTTTTCTTTCACTCGTTAGTCAAAAAGGGGTGCGGGGCGGGGCGATCATTCTTTGCACTGTCGTGGGCATCTGTTATTGGCTTTTTTTGGTGGCAGCCAACGCGATTGCGGCGCGCGGTTGGGGAGTCCCCTGGCTTATGGTGTGGATTCCCAATTTTCTGTTCGCCCTTTTGGCCCTCTTTGCCTACCGAAAAGTTAGCCGTTAGTCCGCGCAAACAACAGTAATTACGAACCATTTTAAGGTTCTAGATTCTAAATGGCCATATATGGTACATAGCGTCACAAGTTTAAGTACCTTCTATGCCAGACAAAGAATTCACACAGGCGCTTTATAGCCAATTTCTTAAGTTCAAACCCAATAAGGGCGACCTAAGGCGAATAGCGATCTTAGAAAGCGCTATCGAATGCATTGGTAGCATTGGCGTAGAGGCTTCCACATTGGAGGCCATCGGAAAGAAGCATAAAATGACTAAGGCCCATGTGGCCTATTACTACAGCGATCGAAAGACGATCGTAGAGGCGGCCATAAAATTTGTCGTTGCTACGGTGCAGAGTTTTACCGTTCGCCACGTGCAAGAGGCTGAGACCGATAAAGAGAGATTAAGCGCCTTTGTAAATGGCACTTTTGATTGGATTGGCACTTACCCCAAGCATTCCGCTGTGGTTTTGCTGATGTACTACTACTCTAGCTACGATCCTTTTTACAAAAAACTCCATACGGAGATTCGCACGCTGGGAGCTGAGCGAATGCAAGCGGCTGTCGCACCGCTCCTTCCTCCTTTAAAAGCGAAACTTGCGCCCGCAGTGGGCAAACTGGTTCAGTCCATTCTCACTGGCCACATTCTCGACTACGTCACTACCAGTTCACCCCTATCCCTTGAACAGCTTCGAAGAAAAGCGGTCAAAGAGATCCTCGAAGTCGTCGAAGCCTACGGGCAGGCCTAGTATTATACCTAGGTAAGTATATTTTATACCCAGGTATAAAATAAATTGACTTTGGTCGGGCCGATTAATAATTCTAATTCCGAATTAATTTCCATTAATCGGGAGGACTCATGAAAGCACGTCTACTATTAACTTGGCTCATCGCCTTTGGTATTGGCTCGGCCGTTCTGGCCACAACGCAAAACACCTCTACGGAGACTGTCTCCAGTAACCGGATGCAGCGCCGCGCCGGTGTTTATCTAGGGCTCATTGGAGATCCGTTTCCTACGATTGTCGGTGTGAACCTCGCCTACAACGCCTTTGATTTTGCCCGCGTCACTGCTGGCATCGGCAAAATTAGCGCGTCTATTGGTTCGTCTGAGGCCAGCGCCACTACCTTGGGGACTACGGCAAAGTTTTTTGTTCCTGGTTGGAACCTTTCTCCTGTGGCTGGCGTAGGTTTTTCCTACGTCTCTGTTTCTCAAGCAGGCGGGGCCAAAATCACGGTCTCTAACTTTACTGAAAGTGCTGCGCACGTTTACGGCACGGTTGGTGTGGATTGGCAGGCAGCCAGTGGTTTTAACGTTGGCGCAGGCTACAACCTCTCTTTCAAATCGGGCGTAGGCGGATTGCCCTACTTGAACTTGGGTTGGTACTTCGATCTAATCTAAAAACCTGACGTGGCTCAAAAGGTGGATGGGTCACTAGGCTGTCCTCTTTTGAGCCTCTTTCTTAGGGGACGTTATGAAACACAAAGCACTGTTAGCGACAATTCCGCTTCTATTCGCACTTGCTTGCGCCACACTCACCGTGGACAAAACCCGAACCGGGGCTCTCAAACGGGTGGCTATCGTCGGATTCTCGGTGGAGCAACCGATATCAAAAGGGCTGGAGTCGGTTCTTTCGTCAGGGCATCGGCAGCAAAATACCGACTGGGGTTCGGGTTTAGGCAGTACGGATCCTTTGGCTGACAAGATTTATCAAACGCTTGAGAAACAACTCCATACGGACATTAAATGGACTGTGATAGACCGCAGTGTGATCGCCAAAAACGGCCACTATATGGCTCTTTATGATCAGAAGATGAAGGGTCTTCAAAGTCGCCCACCGTCGCCTGCCGGCACTAAAATGTTGGCCGCTGAGGGAATCGTGGATGCCTGGCCGTTAGAAGTTTTAGAAAAAGACAAACGGGATGAGCTAATGAAGAAACTCGGAGTGGACGCCATTGCTGTGGCCACAGTGATTATTCATTTGGAAAAAGGTGGTGGCCTCAAACAACTGGTGGGAGCCGGAGATTATTTTCCTAAGGCCACCGTCCGTTTTGCCCTTTTTGACAATAAGTCCAACGATCCGGTTTGGCGCGATCTGGCAGCGGTAGGACATCCGGTGGATCAAGGAGTAGAACACGTTTTTGGAGTTACCAATAAGACCAGCTTAGATAAAAAGATGGCCTTAGCCGCCCAATATTCAATCCAAAGACTCTTGGCCCGCTTCCTTGAGGGCAATGGGTAACGATCTCTCGGAGGACCAGAGGCGTCTAACCTGATCTCTCGGACCGCAGGTCCGGGAGTCTCAACCTTCCGAGCTACTATGGCCGTCCGAGAGCCACGCTGACTGAGATTGCCGTCGCATCCCCTTCGGGACTTTGTGACAAATCGACGAAACATGATCTCTCGGACCGTAGGTCCGGGAGTCTCAACCCGGTAGATGTTCGCCGATTTTAATTCGCGTTGCTCGTATCCCTAAAGAGTACGAAGGGGTGGCAGGTGTCTGAAAGTTAGGCGGTCTACACAATTGCCCTCCAAAAACTGAGCCTAAATCCCCAGGTAAATCACTGAAATCTGGCCCCTATATTGCTCCCCTATTAGGTAATCCCGCAGCACGTTTTCACCTCAGTACGAGCAAAATAGGGAGTCAGCTTGAGTCGACGCCGAACACATAGCGCCGCTTTCCTTTTTATTTCCCTCTTTCTATCGGTTTTTTCGCTCGCCTCCTTTGCCAAAAACGCTTCAGAACGACTTTCGAAAATACCTCCCCGTAAAAAATTGATCACGGGCGTCAATCCAGGCTTTGTGGATCCCGGCGGATTAACTGGGATTGGAAATAGCCAATTGGGTTCAAGTGAGGGAGCGGGAGAGAGTTCGGGCGCTCCGCTTGGCGGAAATGGGAAAAACGGAAAAGGCCAAGGCAAAGGGCTTAGCGGACTAGGTGGCTTAGGGGGATTCGGAAGTGGCGGGGCGGTAGGCGGTGGGTCAGCAAATTCCGTGGCTTCAAAAGCTCCTCAGAAAAATGAGTTTGATGACACTGCTTCAAAAAATAGCGCCGGGCCTTTGAGCGGCGGCAATGGTGGGGCGGGAGGTGGAGGGTCTATAGGCAATGGCGCAGGGGCCGGTAATCCAACGGCGACGGCTGACCCCCAATGGTACCCCATGTGTCTGTTTTTGGATCCAAGAGCCGTTACGCAACAGGCCGCCAATACCACAATCAGGGAAATGACTCGGGCGATGCATGAGTGCGGAGTGAATCTGGTGGTGTTTCCCGTTACGGTACTCCCAGGAAGTTATACCAATTCCCATGCGGGAGTTGCAGAACTCAATACGAGACAAAGCGAGCAGTGCAATATCGCAGGTAATGTGGACAACGCCACACGAGCCTCAACGTCTACCTGCGTCCTCGCCGATCAAATGTCCGACTGGATGTGTGAGCAAAAAATTCCTGACCCCACCGATACCAACAATCCCCCTCGGATGATTTACGACACCAAAACCGCCGGCTGTGCCCAAATGAACAGCGTAGATGGTGGCCAGGATTTAAAAAATAAAATCATAGAACTCAAAGCGAGGGAGGCTGCAGGAAAGGCAAGTGGTGCTGATGCGGCCACTGTGCAAAGAGGCAAGGACGCCACCGACCGAATAAAAGAAATTGAAGACCATAATAAAGGGACTGCTTCTTCCTCGTCTCCAATTGCTCCCTCCATCGAAGATAGTCGGGCATGTAACTATCAAATCGTGAGTCACGAGGCGATTGGCCATAGCATGTTTGGCCACCCCAATGGCACCGGGGATGGTTTTGGTATTGGTTTTGAGAAGGATCAAAAAGGAATGGGCACGTCTTGGGATAATGACGGTTGCATTGCCATCCGAAAAAATGCCTTTCGCAACGACGGAAAGTGGAAATACGATCCTAACCGGCAAACCTACTACACGGAACCTAAAGATCCAGCTTCGCTTTGGGATTTTCGAGCAGGAAAAAAACTCTTTGGCCCGCACAACGATCCCCCCCTAGCCGGTCCCACAGGAACACCGCCCATCCTTCAACGCGGTGGAAAAACGATTGTGATGGATGACAACGTACCCAAAACGGCGAATCCAAGCGATCAAAAAACTGCTGGCAAGGCCGAGCTTGCTAACGCGACTCCCGATGTCACCGATCCTCGCCACAAGCGACGGCCAGGAATTGCCGGCGCCGACAATAAACAGGGAACACCCGTTTCCGATCCCAGTTTGAAGCCGAACCTTCTTGAAAAGCCAAGGCTCCCAGGCCCCAATGGAAAACCTATTGCTACCAAGTCGGTCTCTTTTGACGACGGAGCCGCCAAGAATTCCTCTTCTACGGAAAGCGGAAGTTCGGTCGGCAGCATTGGAAAAAGTAAGATAGACGCTCCGCCTGGGGAAAACGCTTTTGCTGGTCGTGGGGGATCTCTTGGGGGCGGAAACGGAGGAAGTGATTCCGCTTACTTTGACGATGAGGCCACAAAAACTCAGCCTTCTACCGGCAGCCAGTCGCCTACAGGCTCAGGTAGCGCGGGATCGGCTCGGGGGGGATCTTTTGGCTTTGATGATAGTGCGGCAAAAAGTCCTGGTGGTTCAGCCGCACTTTCCGCTTCGGGTGACAGAAACCCGGCTTCTACGGATTTTGGTAGTTCAGGTTACGGGGGCGGAAAATTTCTCGGAGTCTCTAAAGGTAGCTCCTCAGCTGGCCTAAGTGGCAGCGAATTTTTTAAAAACATCGGTCGTGATGACGGAAACTTGGACGAAACCAACGAAGAGATTTTAAGAAAACGGCGAAGTAAAAGCATGGCCGAAAGACTAAAAGACGGCGAAGGCCTCTCTCGCCGTGGGGCTCGCCCTCAGGGCGAGAGGACTCCTCGAGTGATTGGCGGAGGGGAGTGATGAGACCCTTTTTCCTACTCCTAACGACGGCTGGTTTAATGTTCGGGGTTGTTGCGTCAGCAATCCCGACTGCCAAATCGAGAACGGACTCTCTTCGTAAGAAACCGGCCAGCCGAGTTAATTTTATCGATCCCGGAAAAACAGATCTTTCTATTGGCCAGAGTGCCAACAAAAAAAATTCGCCTGGCCTAGATCCGAGCGCCTCAAAGCGAATCGGCGACCTGGTGAAAGAATCCAGCAGCAGCACAAACAGCACTTCTTCTGCCAGCTCTGCCACCGGCAAATCCTCAGGAGGCAACGGGGTCTCTTTTGATGATAACGCCGCCAAGGGCGAAGTGGGAAAAGCACCACCCCCGTCGCCCAATAGTGCGGGTGATATCAGTGGGGGGGGCAGCGCCGCACCGGTGGGCGAAATAAAAGCCTTCGATCGTTGGTTTCCTGCCTGTGTTTTTTTAGATCCTGGGATTCCCAACGGAAACACAATGGTAAAAGGTCTTGTCGACATGGCCGCCAAATGTGGTGTGAACCTTGTGGTCTTTCCTTTTTATATCAAGAATACGCCTGGCAGTTCGCAAGAGATCAACGATAAGGCACGCCAGTCCTGTAATGCCATTCAGGGAATGGGGCAGTTTGGGGTTAACCGAGCGGCCTCAGCAACCGTAGTGAGAAACCCTGGCCTAGCCGCACAAATGTGCAATACCGGAAATCGCGATAGGGATACGTGTGAGGAATTGACCTTCAGTCCTGGCGAGACTTATCTGCAGCGCGCCGAGATGACAGGTCGGGGAAGTTATAAAAACAATCCTACCGGAGCTGGCATTGTTGCTCGCAATAATGCGGCGGCTTTGGCCACGAGCATTTTTCGAGAAATCACGGGGCTGCCCTATGGCGACGGGGGTGGGTTGAATTTAGGAAGCTGGAATGAAGGCGATGCCAGTGCTGCGGGCTTGAGTAAACAAGACGGACTTAGCCCCTTTGGTTGTCAGCAGCTTCAGAACAGCTCCTACCCCAACACCGACGGAAAATGGAAATGGAATTCTGCTCAAGAGACCTACGTGGTCGCTGGTGAAAAAGAACGCATGTTTGATTTGGGCAAACCTATCTTCACCCCGCCACAAGGTCCTCCTAATGGTGGAGAAACCTCGGGAGACGGGGCCAATGGCGGAGCCGCGGGGTTAGCTTCTGGGGATTCGGGCCCAAAAGGGGTGGGAGCCGGGAGTTCTTCCTCGCCCACCGGCAGCGGCGGCGCGGCTGAAAGCAGTGGCGGCGGTGGACATAAAAAGCGGCCGGGAAGTTTGGCTTCCGGATCTGGCGGACAGGGAAATAGCACGAGCGTTCGCACTCTTTCTGATCCTGCTGGCACAGGCGCCAGTGCAAGTGGTCCTGGCGAATTAGAAGGCTCAAGTAACTCGGATGCGGCCGCAAGTGCTTTGGCAGCGGCTGGCGGAACTGGTGGAGTTTCTGGTGGTGCAGGACGCGGACCGGCCTCAGTCGGAATGGGCAACGGTCAGGGGACCGAATACGACGATAAGGCCAGCAAGGTGGCTGCCTCCTCCTCGCTAGGACAGCTAAAGGCGGGCAAGGGATCAAAAGGAGGGGATTCTGTGGGTTCTTTAGATCCTAACTTCTTTAAGAAGAAAGACCCGTCGGCCAAAGACGGGGCAACGGTTTTCTCCAGGCGACCACGAACGATAGCCTCCGAAGGCCGCGATCCGGGATCGGCCCTCTCTTTAGAATATTTTAAAAAGATCGGCCAAGGGGCAAAATTTCTCAATCGCTATAAGGGCCCCGTGACCGACGGGGAAGTCACGTCGCTTAGACGCGGCACCGAAGAAAAGTAGTCAGCGCAAAGACTGAGATTTCCGTCGCGTCCCTTCGGGACTTGTGACAAATCAGGTGCATGGCTACTTCCCTTTATAAAACTCGGTCTGATCCGAATCGAAGGGAACCTCATGGACGTTCTTCACCGGCAGGGTGTCTAAAAAATCAAAAGCGTAAAACAGACTAAAGCCAAATAAAGTAAAGTTTGGGTACCGTTGGCCCACAATGGATTTGGTAAACCAAGCTTCAATGGAGAGCTCACTAATTACTTGAAACCCCAGTTTCCCCCCGGCCGAGAGGCCGAACGGGCTTCCTGAAAGTAGGGCATAACTTCCCGCGGCCCCCGCTACGTCATGCTTGGTAAGGCTTGAGTCGTACAGTTTGGTGATTTCGATAGGAAACACCACGTTGCCGTACGCCCGCAAATACCCGCGTTTAAAATCAAACTGAGCAAAAACATCTCCGGTAATCAGCAGCGAGTACCCTTTGTTGCGGTATTGCACGCCAGGACTAAAGCCCAGAGCAAAACCATTGGCTTCGTGCGCCGTATGCAATTTCAATCCTGCCCCAAAGGCTCCGTCGCCCAACGCCACATCCTGTTTGGTGGCGGCAATAGATTCTGCCGCGGGTATTACAAAGTATGGCTCTAAGGTGAGAATGGGATCAAACGGGCGCACCATCCACTTCACCGAGGCCGTCAAATCGGCCATTCCCGAACTGTTGAGTGCCGCACCTCCCGAAGCCGTTGTGACCGCACTGGAGAGAAAGCCTGCCTGGAACTTTAAAGACCAGTCTTGGGCAATGCCATATTCAGGCTGGAACCAAAAAAAGTTTCGGCTCAGGGCTACCCCGGAAGGGAGGTTGACCATCACTCCGGTGTTGTCGAAATTGGAGGCCGAGGAAAAGATATCTACGCCGCCCCGAAGAAAGAGCTTCTTATATTCAGGTAACCAGCCATAGTCGCTGTGCGGTGCAGAACTAGTGGCCGAAACGGATAAAGCGACGATAAGGAACAAAAAAGAGAAAATCAATTTCATAGGAGATCGATTTTAACATAGAACTTTTTGGGGGGCCGAAATGGATAACTACTCTACGGCACTGCCTATGTAGTCATATTCCATGGAGCGTTCGAGACGAACGTTAGCGAACTTCCCGCGTTCGATATGCCCGGCACGAATGAGAACGTGACCGTCAACATCAGGAGCTTGCCCTTCATGACGAGCCCGCCATAAGAACTCGGACTCCTCAGAAATCTCTTCCACGAGAACGCGAACAGTCTGCCCTTTTCGCTTTTTGAGATTTCGACTGGAAACTTCCTGCTGCAATGCAAGAAGCTCATCTTTACGCGCCAGCTTTACCTCTTCAGGTAGCTGTCCTGGTAAAAGGTACGACGCTGTCCCTTCTTCGTGTGAGTACGAGAAGACGCCCATGTAATCAAACTGCGCCTCTTTTACGAAAGCTTTGAGTTCTTCAAACTCGGCTTCGGTCTCACCGGGATAGCCAACGATTACGTTGGTTCGCAAAGAGATGTGCGGAATAGCCGCTTTAAGGCTAGCGATCCGCTCGCGAATCAAGTTGCCGGTCACCTTACGGTTCATCAAATGCAACATGCGATCGGCAATGTGCTGAATGGGCATGTCGATGTACTTACAAATCTTGGGCTCTGCCGCGATAAACTCAATAAATTCTGGAGTGAGCTCATCGGGATAGACATAGAGCATTCGAATCCATTTGAGTTCTTCAATTTTTACCAGCTCACGAAGTAGCCCCAGAAGGTTCGTGCCATTTCTTAAGTCGCGACCATAGTCGGTTAGGTCCTGAGCGATGAGGTTTAGCTCTACCGCGCCTTCTTTGACAAAGCGGGTAGCTTCTTCAACCAGCGAAGGAATGGAGCGGCTTCGTAGGGTGCCCCGGATCTTTGGGATAATGCAGAAAGCGCAATTTTTAATGCACCCTTCAGAAATTTTTAGGTACGCCCGGTAGTTAGGCTGGGTGTTGATGCGCGGAGTGTTTTCTGAGTGAATGTATTTGGGGTGGTTAAAGCCCACCTCTTCTTCGCGCTTTCCACCGATGAATTCAAGAAGCTGACCATACTGACCAGTTCCTACAAACGCGTCCACTTCGGGAAAAGAAACTTTTAAGTCCGCTTTGTAACGCTGAGGAAGGCAACCTGCCACAATCAGTCGCTCACAGGTTCCTCTTTCTTTGTGACCTGCAGCTTCAAGCACAGCCTCGATTGATTCCTTTTTGGAGTCGTTAATAAAGCTGCACGTATTGATAACAATGACCGCAGCCTCTTCAGGATTGCGCACGACTCGGTAGCCGTCACCGAGCGTGATGCCGAGCATGACCTCGGTATCCACCAGGTTTTTTACGCACCCTAGACTTTGAAAAAAAATGGTCTTGGGAATTGTGACTCGAGGGTTGCTAAGCACTTCCACAACCGGCCTACTCTCTAAAATTAGTAAATTGGAAATCTAGACCTAGGTCTTTGCTTTTGACCAGGGCCATAGCTTCTTGAAGATCGTCCCTTTTTTTGCCGGTCACTCGAACTTGTTCGTCTTGAAGGGACGACTGCACCTTCATTTTCGAGTCTTTGATGAGCTTGTTAATCTCTTTTGCTTTATCCGCGGGAATTCCCTGTTTGAGGGTAATCTTTTGGCGCGCGGTGCCTTCAAAGGCCGATTCCACTTTGCCCATCTCAAGGTTTTTAATAGAGATGCCGCGTTTGAGGAATTTGCTTTGAAGAATATCGATGACAGCCTTGAGCTTGAATTCGTCATCGCCAGTGACAACAAGTTCTTTCTTTTTGTCCCATTCAATTTTGCTCTTAGTGTTCTTAAAATCGTAACGGGCGGTCATCTCTTTGAGCGCCTGATTAACAGCGTTGTCCACTTCTTGTAGGTCTACGTTCACAGTAATGTCGAAAGAAGGCATTTGGTTTACTCCATCAAATCAATTCTCATGCACCACGTCCGCCGGTCGAATTTTGTACTCAAAGAGTTTTTCATCGAGGGTGACGTTAACTTTGGTGTTGGTGAACTCAGTACGTGCCCGCGAATCCGGCGTATCCGTCGTCAAAGAGCGCAGAAGATAGCTTTCTTTATCAATTTCCGCAACTAAACTGTCATTGGATTCAGACTTGGGGAAGAATTTTATTTCGTATAACTTATCGTTTTCGCTGGCTAATTCGGTTTGATAGAGCTCTTTGAACTTACCGGTTCCCGACAAAAAAGACAGCGGTCTGGGGTCCATTATTTTGCGTAGGTCGCGGAAGACATCCACAATCTGGATTCCGCGCCGTTTATTGGGCTTTACCACCCAGAGCTGTTGGCCATTCATGATCTGGGTGACTCCATCAGTTTGAGACTCCCACCGGAGTTTGCCGGGTTTAAGCACGTAAAGTGTCCCTGTGGTTTCTTCCCGGGTTCCCATACGTTTGGAAAAGAGGATCTGTTTAAATTCAGCCTGGTAGGTTTTGGCTGCATCCCAAGCGGTCTGTAGCTTTTCTACAATTGGCCCAGGCAGGCTGGTCGCCTTTCCCCCCATCCCTTTGACGGGCAGCTCTTTGGCTTTGGGTTTATCGGCGAAGGCAGAGAGGGTAAAAAAAATTAAAGGAAAAAGAAAGGTGGCTCGCATGTTTCTTAATTAGCACGCTCCTACTTGGGCGTCATGCGAGCCGTGAACTACCGCTTAGGGTTGGCTTACTAGGACCTGACGTCGTTTTGATTGGCCTGTGGAGGGGGCAACTACGCCTTCTTTTTCCATCTGTTCCATAAGGCTTGCGGCGCGGTTGTAACCAATTTTTAGGTGGCGCTGAATGAGCGATATGCTGGCTTCGCCTTTTTCGGCCACCAAATGGACGGCACGATCGTAAAGGTTTCCAGAATCGTCTCCCTCATCAGAATCGCCCCCTTCTTCCTTAGCGATCGCCTCTTCCTGGTAGCGCAAAATGCGTTCGTCATACTGAGGTTCTCCCTGAGCCTTGAGAAAGCCGATAATTCTCTCTAAATCGGCGTCACTCAAAAAAGCGCCCTGAATACGCTTGAGCGAAGTAAATCCCGCCGAGTGAAAGAGCATGTCCCCATTGCCAAGCAAGCGGTCGGCACCGGTACGATCCAAAATGGTTTTGGAATCTACCGAAGAGGCCACGCGAAACGAAATGCGACTGGGAAAGTTGGCCTTGATGGTTCCTGTCACAACGTCCGTCGACGGACGCTGAGTGGCTAGTACCATGTGAATGCCGCTGGCTCTGGCCTTTTGGGCAAGCCGGGCGATGGAAAGCTCGACGTCTTTGGGAACCACTGCCATCAAATCAGCGTACTCATCGATCACCACTACAATGTAAGGGAAGGGCTCATTAGATTCGCCCTCGATCTCACTTGGTGGCATCTGCACAATTTTTTCGTTATAGGCATCGATATGCCGAACCTGCAGTTTGTGCATTGCTGCGTACCTGCGCTCCATTTCATCTACGGTCCAGCGCAAGGCGAGAGCTGCTTTTTTAGAGTCCACCACCACGGGAAGCATGAGATGCGGAACGCCTTCGTACGAGGAGAGTTCGACCATCTTGGGATCGACTAAAATCATTTTCAGCTGCGACGGGGTGTAGCGGTAAAGCAGACTGCAAATGAGTGTGTTGATGAAAACGGACTTTCCGGTTCCCGTACTTCCGGCCACCAAAAGATGGGGCATGGCCGCAAGTCCTGCA
>JAYVQZ010000294.1:0-6533 GCA_043776735.1 Deltaproteobacteria bacterium
GCACGAGGACAGGAAGGATGGCATAACCCCAAAGTTTGGGCCGGAGAGTGAGGTAGCGCTGACCTGCCAGAACGGCAGTGAGACCAAAAAAGAAATTGCCCATAGCAGAAGCAGACTACGCGCCACACCCCACTCCGCCAATTGGCTTGTTAAAAGGGGTCACTCGATCTTTAAGGATTTCGCGGGGCATGCTCCCCCATTTCCTTAAAGATCGAGTGACCCCTTTTAAGGGTGGGTATTCCGCAGGAATACAGAAAAGCTAGTAATAACAATAAATTGACTTCCATTTTCACAATTCCTTCACAATCTTCTTCTAACATAGGAGAGATCACAAAATGTTGACCGGTGGTACGTAAGTTTAGGAGATCGTATGCAGTTTATTCGTGGATTCTTAGTTCTTTTGACCTTGAGCCTCTTTGTCTCTCTTCCGGCTCACGCCGAAGAAGAGAAGACGCAAATTAAAACTCCAGAGACTTCCCTGACTCGGGAATCGGAACCCAAACGTCACATCTCCTGCCAATCGGAATGTGAAAAAGAGGGCGAAGATCCTTACCAGTGTGAAGAGTTCTGTGTGCAGATGGCCGATCTTAAATGTGCCGTCACATCCACCGTCGCCAGTCGGTAGTGGTTAGGTTCTAATCGTATCGACTGCCTCAACTTTTCCTCCAGAAAGGGCGAGCCCCTTTTTTCCCAGAAGAAACGCCTGAAGATCATTGCCTGCCAACTCGGCCGCTCGCTGAGTGAGCAATCCCGACGCCACCCAACTCTCCAGCGACCCTTCCGACTTAAAAAGCAGCTCTCTGCCCTTTGAGCCCTGTATGAGAAAGCGAGGCGCAATTTGAAATTTTGCCGACAGAAACGCCATGTAGGCCTTAAGCAGATCCAGAGCATGATCCTCGACGTCAGCAGACTCATCGTCGTAGGCTTCAGGAAGCGGGGGTAGATCTTTTCCGTCTTTGCTGTCACCAATAGCCGCTAGAATCCGATCACCTTGCCGGTCGACCTCTTTCGGAGAAATACCGCGAAATGTCCTTAGCTCCTGAAGAGATCGCGGCTTAGCCCTGGCTAGCGAAAGTAGCACTTCATTTCCCGCCACCCAGCCACGCGGCAAATTGGCATGACGGGCGCGATCCTCACGCCATCGCATCAACATTACCAATGCCCGAAAGGTGGCTTCATCAATTTGTCCGCCTTTGGCCATTTTAATTGCCATTTCATCGGCGGTGACTTCAAAAACCTTCGCGTCTACGCGGCTCTCTGCAATGGCCCAATCCCAACGTCCCTTTTTCTCAAGGCGCCGTTTTAACTCTGTGGTGAGTTCTAAAAGAAAAAGCACATCCTGTTCGGCATAATGAAGCAATTCATCCGATAAAGGGCGCTGCAGCCATTTCACCCGCGACCGTCCCTTTTTTAAATTCACGCCGCACATGTTTCGAAGCAGCTTCTGAAGGCCAATATTATCGCCATAGCCTAATAAGGCAGCTGCCACCGCGGTATCCAAGACAGGTTCTGCAGTAAAGCCGTAGCTTGAATAAAGGCACTCCTGGTCGGCAAACGCGGCATGAACCACTTTTAAGCTATTAGGGGATTTTAAAATCTGAAACAGGGGTTCAAGCTCTTCGTCCTTGAAGGCCAAAGGGTCAACTAACCAGCAGCCGGCTGGAGAGGCTAGCTGGATAAGGGCAATCTGCGGATAAAAAGTGGTCTCTCTGACAAACTCCGTATCGATGCCAATGATGTCGGAAGAGGCCAACGCAGCGGCCATGGCATCTAGTCCCGCCTTGGTATCCACCCATCCATTCATTTTTGCCTCCTTCCCGCCCAAGAACCCTCCCGTAAAAATTGGTGAAACCGTATCTTTGCCTTTTTGGCTCTCCCCGCCAACTTCTTTTGACGCCTCAACTTACCCTTAGCTAATCCCAGCTTTACTCATTTGGCCTCTCCAAACATAATCCGGCCTATGTTTCGCACCCGATTTGTCACTGCAGCCTCCCTATTTGATGGTCATGACGCCTCGATCAACATCATGCGGCGTATCCTCCAAAGTGGGGGGGCCGAGGTTATTCACCTGGGACACAACCGATCTGCGGCAGAAATCGTTGCTGCAGCCGTGGAAGAGGACGCCCAAGCTATCGCCATCAGTAGCTATCAGGGTGGTCACGTAGAGTTTTTTAAATACATCGTAGATCTGCTCAAACAGAAGGGTTGTCCCCATATCAAAGTATTTGGCGGTGGAGGCGGGACTATCACGCCCCTGGAGGCCGCCGATCTCGAAAAACATGGAGTCTCAAAGCTCTATTCTCCTGAGGACGGCATGCGCCTGGGGCTTGGGGGAATTATCGATCACATGCTTACGACGGCTGCGGTCCACCCTTTAGTAAACGTTGACTGGAACGGGCTAAAAGATTTTGGCAGGGACTCAAAGCCTCTCGCCCAAGGGCTCACCTGCATGGAGCTGGGCGAGGGTGGTTTTACCGGTGATTTTAAAAAGCACGTGTCGGCTCTCAATGAATTAAAAAATGCCTCGCCTCTCCTACGAATAAAGCCCTATGTGATTGGGCTTACCGGCACTGGCGGAGCAGGGAAATCAAGCCTCACCGACGAAATTGCCCTGCGTTTTCTAGAAACGTTTCCCGACTCTCGCATTGGTATTCTTGCCATCGATCCCACCAGACTAAAAACCGGCGGCGCTCTTTTAGGAGATCGCCTTCGGGTGAACAGTCTTAAGAGCCCCAGGGCCTTTATGCGCTCGCTAGCTACGCGAGAGGCGAATGCCTCAATTAGCCCGGCGACCAAAGACTGTTTAGGCTTAATGAAAAAAGCCGGATTTGACTGGATCCTCGTTGAGACCGGTGGCATTGGGCAAGCCGACACAAGCCTAGTGGGGTTGTGCGACCTCAATATTTACGTGATGACTAGCGAGTTTGGCGCGCCCACTCAGCTTGAGAAGATCAACATGCTCGATTACGCCGACATCGTCGTGATCAATAAGATCGATAAGGCGGGTTCGCTCGATGCAATTGCCGACGTCCGAAAGCAGCTGCGCCGCAATCATCGAGAATGGGAAACGGAAAAGCCAGAGCTCTTCCCTGTTATCGGCACAATGGCCTCGCATTTTGCCGATCCCGGCGTAGATCTAGTTTTTAATCACCTCGTTGGACTTCGCGAAGAAGAAAAAAAACGGGCCTTACTTAAGGCCCCACAAGTTCTAGGGGACCCGAGCCGGTTCTCTTTAGTACCCAGACAGCGCATTTCCTACTTATCTGACGTCGCTTCGACCCTACGAGACTATAAAGGAAAAGTTCACCAGCAGACGCAGCTGGTGGCTGACGCCGAATCGGCTGAGCGGCTGGCAAACCATGAAGGAGTTTCTGAAGGCCTTCGCAAAGAGCTAGGTGAACTAAAGCAAAAAAGTGAATCCAAGATCGCTCCCGAAATGAAGGCCAGGTACGACGCCTTTGAAAGCTTGGCCAAACAGTACAAGGAAACCGAGTTCACCTACAAAATTCGCGACCAAAGTTTCTCCGTGCCCTTGACGACCCAAAGTTTATCGCGCAACGCTATCCGCAAAGTAGTGCCGCCCACTTTTGTGAGCCGGGCTGAACGGTTCCGTTTTTCGCAGCTAGAAAATTTACCTGGCCATTTTCCGTTCACCGCAGGAGTGTTCCCTTTCAAGCGAACTGAAGAAGATCCTAAACGGCAATTTGCCGGAGAAGGAACTCCGACCCAAACTAACCGACGTTTTCACCTGTTGTGCGAAGGAGAGAAAGCAAAACGCCTCTCCACAGCTTTTGATAGCGTGACTCTTTACGGAGAAAACCCCGACGAACGGCCGGATATTTTCGGGAAGGTCGGCGAAAGCGGCGTCAGTGTCTGTACCTTGGAAGATGCCCGCAAACTATACGCGGGTTTTGATCTTTGCGACCCGACCACTAGCGTTTCCATGACGATCAACGGTCCGGCCCCCATTATTCTGGCGTTCTATTTCAATACCGCTATCGATCAGCAGGTCGCTCGGTTTCAAAAAGAAAAAGACCGCACGCCAGACGCCGCAGAACTCGCTGCGATTTCCAAATACACTTTAGAAACGGTTCGCGGCACCGTGCAAGCCGATATTCTTAAAGAAGATCAGGCTCAAAATACCTGCATCTTTTCCACTGAGTTTGCCCTACGGATGATGGGCGATGTGCAGCAGTTCTTTATCGATAACAAGGTTAAAAACTATTATTCCGTAAGCATTAGCGGTTATCACATTGCCGAAGCCGGAGCCAACCCCATCAGCCAATTGGCCTTTACACTGGCCAACGGCTTTACATTTGCCGAGTACTATTTAGCTCGCGGCATGAAACTGGACGACTTTGCGCCAAACTTCAGCTTTTTCTTCAGCAATGGACTAGATCCCGAATACACCGTCATTGGGCGAGTAGCCCGAAGAATCTGGGCCGTAGCGATGAAATACCGGTATCAAGCTAGCGAAAGGGCCCAAAAGCTTAAGTACCACATTCAAACTTCTGGCCGCTCGCTCCATGCCCAAGAGATCAGCTTTAACGATATCCGAACCACGCTCCAGGCACTCATTGCCTACTTCGATAATTGCAATTCGCTCCACACCAATGCGTATGACGAAGCGGTAACCACACCCACCGCAGAAAGCGTTCGTCGCGCGATGGCCATCCAGCTCATTATTTCCAAAGAGTTGGGTTGGGCAAAGAACGAGAATCCGTTGCAGGGAAGTTTCTTCATTGAAGAACTCACTGAGTTGGTCGAAGAGGCGGTGCTGACGGAGTTTGAACGCCTTTCCGCGCGTGGTGGTGTGCTAGGTGCAATGGAAACCCATTACCAACGTTCGCGCATTCAAGAAGAGTCTCTTTATTACGAGACACTTAAACACTCCGGCGAAATGCCGATAGTGGGAGTAAACAGCTACCTCAACCCCCATCCCGAGAACACTGAGTTTAGCCACCCCAACTTGGTGCGTGCTAGTTACGACGACAAAAATGAGCAAATCAAAAACCTTAGAGATTTTGAAAAGAAGAATGCCCAGAGGTCCAACGCAGCACTGCTTCGCTTAAAAGAAGTGGCTCGCACTGGGGGAAATCTTTTCACGGAGCTGATGGTAACGACTCGAGTCTGCTCGCTAGGTCAGATTAGCCACGCCCTTTATCAAGTGGGTGGCCAGTACCGCCGAGGAATGTAAACTCTTTGAAGATAGGCGAGGAGGCATCTCAAACTCTGGTTTCCGTTCTCCCCTCAATTCTAGCCAAATAAATACCGGGGCAAAAAATCCAAAAAGATAAATTCCATAAACATATCTGAAATAGCCAGCGGGTGAGGTGAAAAACACGATAAACAGTCGTATGGAAAGAATCAGTCCTGCAGAAGCGGTTCCGGGCGCCCAATAAAATAGTAGCAACGACAGCCCAAGAAAAATCAATGGGATCAGGTTACTGGCCGCGATTTTCGACAGTAACTGCCTTCGCTCAAAAACAGAATATTCGAGAAGCTGCTTTTGCCTATCGTACAGCCAAAGTGAAAGAGGCGCTTTTTTAATACCGAGACTGACTTTGCTCCAGACGGCAAATTCGTCCATCGCCTCCAGACCATCGCTAAAATAACAGGTGGAGCGACTCATTCCATTCATCGCCCACAACATACTCCAACGATTCTTTAGAAAGATCCCAGGGTTTCTCCACACCATTTTCAAAAAAAATGACCGCAGCACACCGACGTCGCCATCGTTGAGCTCACCGCGTAACGCCCCGCCATGAAATGCAGTTATCCCAGTGGGATCGCGCAACTTCCCCAGTAAGGAATAATTGAGATACTTATTCACCAGTCTGTTATCGGCAGCTCGGTTCTCCGTTTTGTAAGGGTGATGAATCATTTCACTAAGGGGATTGAAGAATGCGGTCAATGCATAACTCGGATTTAGGGGTGGGGTCTTGGTCCAAGTTGGCATTGCCAAAAAAATTAAGGAGCTAAAAAGAAGGCTGATTGAGCAAAACAGCCCCACTGCTTTCATTTGCCAGCCACAGACCCACCTGAGAAGAAAAGGGACAAGAAAAAGGGCGTATGTAGTCTCCATCCGCAATTTCGAAGTACAGACTAAAAGCAAACTGTATACCGACAGAAGAATGAGCGGCGGGGAGCTCTTTTCCCGAAAAAAAATTCGGTACCATGGGAAAAACAGAGCGCAGACTAAGTGACACCAGGAAAACAGAGTGTCGCGAACTAGAAATATCGTCATTCCTCCATTTACGGGATCAAGAAGAAATAACAAAAGCAAGATCCGCCAAAACCACAAACGATCGCCACGTAATCTTGGCAGACTAAAGAATAGACCAGAGGTCAGTGAGACTCCCGCAACCTGCACGACCGAAACGAACCCCAAATGAGCAGATATCTGTTTTAGCGTAAGAAGAAATAGAGAATAAAGAGAGGAAGACCATTCAAAAAATTCATATTTCGTCAAACTAAGAAGATTGGCAAAGGTATCAGCACTACAAAAGCCAGGCCATTGCCCCACCGCCCAA
>JAYVQZ010000295.1:0-6528 GCA_043776735.1 Deltaproteobacteria bacterium
CCAGCCGTTGAAGAAGGAGCGCGTTTCGGCACACCACATAGTCTGCACCAAAGCCTTCCCTGATAACGCCAAAAGGGAGAAGTTTCCCATCCATTAACAGACTGCGCTGTAAGGCTAAATCGCTATTAGCTTTGGGAAGGAATGTGGGATCAAGAATATCGACAAAGCGGACGTCGGGGCGGCGATAGAGTAGAAAGGCTCCGGTCTCCCATTCACAATTAAACACTTTCTTTCCATTGGCCTCGGCCGGAATGGCGTCGATCACTGCCAATGGCACTTTGAAGTCCAATGGAAAACGGGGGCCTTTGAGATAGAAGTCCACGAGGGAATAGAGATTCCCGATTACAGTGAGCACGACAAAACTAAGTGCCAGTCGCTTTCCCTCCATAAACTCCGAAAGCCGGGATAGAGAAAAACCAATAAAAAGAACGGTGCAGGGAATGGCGTATTCAGCGGCACGCGGTTGAAAGAACGCTAAGCCCCAAAGGCCTAGGCTGACAAAAGCCAAAAAGAAATACTCTAATCTTTTTTCTTCGGACCGCCAGGGACGTTGGTGAAACGCTTCAAGCGCAAAACTTCCAAGAAGAAAGATCAGGAACACGAAAAAGCGTTTTAAAAAAACGTCCGCTCGTTGGGGGACATTTTCAATCGGCAGCTCCTGAGTTCCCAGTGACATCTGATTTATGGCAATCCCGTGAATCTTATTGGCCCACTCCAGGTTCTTGGGAAAGCCTGGGTGGAGAATCATGCTGATTAGAATTCCGCAGAAGCCCCACAGGCAGGTTTTTTTCATTAGTGGATTGTCTCTGCGGTAGTTAAAAAAGAGCGCGGCAACGGCCAGCAAAGAAAGAGGCAGGTAATAGAGGGGATACCCCCAACCAAAGAGGGCGCCAAAGAGTAACGCCGCCCGGGGCGCCCGATAGAGAATGGCTGCTACAAGACTTACAAAACAGGCAATGGCCCAAACGTGGGGACGAAGCAGAAAAAGGCGGATGGCAAAATTGGCATTGAGGTAAGTCATTGAGACCACCAACGTTGCCCAAAGAGGCGATAAGAAACGGACCACTCCAAAGAAGAGGGCGACGCACACGGTTAGCGACATGAGAAATAGCGAGAACTCAACCCCCGACTCCCCAGCGATTTTATAGAATGCTGCGTTTACCAAATTGAAGGCGAGGTTCTTGTCAGCAAATTTTTTTCCCCAACCCAAGTCTTCCACTTGCGGAAGTGTCGTGAGCGGGCCGTGAAGTGCAGTTTGGCGCGCCATAGCCATATAGGTGAACGTGTCTGGATCGGAGCTGCTCAGGTGATGGAGTTTTGCCCAGAAAAAAACGTGGACAAGGGCTAAGAGCCCCAGCGCAAGCCAGAACTGGGTTTTTGGTTTTAGCGGCATGAGCTTGTCCTTTGTAGTCTTTGCTAAGATCCTAATTTTCTCTAATTTTTGGTCAAAGCGCGTGTCTTATTTTTGCAAGCGAGGAAAAGGGCTAAATAGCTTAATGCGTAGAGTCTAAGTGATAAGAAGTGGGGCTTCTGTGCTTTTATAATGGTTTTTTGTCGCTAAGCGGTATTGCCAAGGAGTTCCATTCGCAATGGGCCCCCCCGGATGAGACCGCTTTTGCTACAAGGTTTGCGATCTCGCCAAAGACTAGTCCTTGTTGTTCCATGCCAGGGACCTGTATCCCATCCAGATAAAAATCTGCCATTGGGATGGTAAATGCTGGTACCTCAGAGATGTGATCTTTTGAGCTGGAGTGAATGTACATTTTGGGATTGTCATCGATGGCAATAACTTGAGTCGAGGCATTAATTCGAAAAGACTTTCGAAACGCTAAAAAGTCTTTATAGGTACCTCCGTTTTGAAACTCTGACGGTGTGGCCACTTCCACCCCCCACTCTCTGAGAGTTTTGCCTGCCACGCGAATCTGTTCATGAATCGCTCGGGTTCGAGCCGGGTCGCCAAGTGAGGTCAGCACAATGCGCGCCTTACCAGCAGCCAACAGGGGAGCTGTTTTGGAAAAAAAAGGGACAAGACCCGGCCTAAGCGTGACAGAATTTTCCACGCGTCCGTCGGGATGAATAGCGACTTGGGAAAGGGGGGTGAGGCTCTTTTTTCCAAGCCCATCCCCTGGTTTGTAATCGAGGGTTTGAACTTCGGGATGGTTGGCATGCGCTGAAGCATCCACATCCTGAAGCAAGGTGTCATTTACATCGAGCATGATCACGACAACCGCATCTTTGGTGTGAGAAGCGGCCTCTGTTTGCAAAGAAAGGGCAAAAAGAAAGAAAGTATAAAAAAGAGCCATCACAGTCCAAACATTGTACCAATTACTTAAGCGGTCTACGAGCAGTGATAGGAAACGAGCGCGGCCCGAGTGGGGGAATGCCAAAAGCAGGTATGGCAAATGGGAAGGTTTTTATCTCTTCGAATCCGGCCTTACCCAGTTCGCTAACGAGAGAGGGCAGCGTGAACAAACGCATCTCCAACGTAGCCCCAGCGCCGATGTGGAAGACCAGGTCATCAAACCACTCCACGTCCCCTGCTAGAGTAATATTCCGAAGCCGCTTTTTATTTCCCTCTTCGACGATTTTAAAATCATGAAGTGACTTAAAATGCTCCGTCGTCTTTCCGTCGGGGAGAAAGGGGACGGTTAGAAGAAAGACTCCCCCGGGGCGCAATGCCTTTAACGTGTTTTCAAAGGCCACCGATACTGGGCTTACGATATGCTCAAAGACGTCGGAGGAGATCACAAAATCAAAGTGTGCTTCCCATTTTTTAGGAAGCTGGGTGATGTCGAGTCGTGGTTCCTGATGATAATAGGTATTCACATAATCAAATTTGCGCGCAAAACGAGTGGCGTACCCTGGCCAATCACTCATTCCCATTCCGCGAATTTTTCTACTAGAAGGAAATAGGGGCAGAGGAAGGCTCTTTCCGTAAAGGGACTGAGAAAGGGCGTTTACAAGGGATCGGAAGCGGACATTCGATTTACAAAAACGACAGCTAGGTGTTTCCCTGGTCAGTTTTTTACGCCAGGCAACGTTGGGGACACCGCAAACATTGCAAACAAATGCTGCCCAAGAAGGGGAAAAAACTTTTGCCTTGAGAAAACTTCGCGGTCCTATGATTGGTCCCATCAGTTGGTTACCCAAACCGTTTCTTGAAAACGTCAGTGGAAATTTTTGCCCGTCTTCCTGCATGCTCCAATTCGGAAATCAAAAGCTGCAGCGTTTCGATTTTCTCCGGCCGAGCCAGAAACTCGGGATCGTAGAGCGGATCACCCATAACCGGGAACCCCTGGGAAGCCATATGAAGGCGAACTTGATGCTCAATATTGGTGACGATTTGAAGCTCTGCCAGGAAAAAACCCTTCTTTTCAGGACGCTTCTTAACCTCGACGACTCGCACTACCGAGACGGCGTCTCTGGCCGGTGGATCCATTACCACACCAGGCGTGGCCAGCACTCTCCGGTTGGGATCTCCGGACACCCGACCGATGGGAGCGGAGATGAAAAGACGATGCTGCTTGGGCTCGCCCCAACACCACGCTAGATAACTTAGGCCAACTTGCTGCTTATCAAAATACTCTTTCCACAGTTGAAATCCCTTCGTGGTTTTGGCAACCACAACTAGCCCCCCAATGTCGGTGTCAACAGGGTATGGCGTGACAGAGGGCTGCGGCTCAGGGAATTCCGTTTTCAAACTGGGGTATCTAGCCAGCGCCCAATTGGTGAGGGTTCGCGCGTCGAAAAGGGATTTTGGCTGACTTGGCATACCGGCGGGTTTGTTCACGACAACAAAGTCCGGCTCCTCGGCAATGATTTTGACAGGTAAAGACCGGTTCCCTTTGGAAAGAGACTCTAGCTGTTCAGCTAGCCTGCGGCATTGGACTTCCAAAGGCGGAACATGGTCCCCTTTTTTTAACCGTTTCCCATCAGCGCCAATGATTAGGCCACTTTCGATGGCCTCTTCGACTTGCCGTCGACTCAACCCGGGAAAGTGAGTTTTGACCACCGCATCCACACGCTCGAGTTCCTGTTCCATCAGGGCAAATTATAGAAGAAAAGCGGCAGAGTCACGGCTCTTGCTTTTTTTTGGAGCCAGTGGTCTAGTGCCGCCCAAATTTGGTTTTTTCTGAGATACTAATTAATGTGATGAAATCGACTCTGAATGGGGCCAGTTGGCTCCTTTTTTCTTTTATATTCGCTTTCTTAGCAAATTCACTAGCGGGGGCGGCACCTACCGGTTCCCCGCTTGTGGAGGCGCGGCTTGCTCATTTTTACAAAGCATTGGTTGACCGGGTTGGGCAATCCATTGCCCATGAGTATTTAGAGGGTTGGACTGAGGCTGAAATTGTCTTCTTTGAAAAGAAAGTGAATCACCTTTTGGCAGCTATGTCTCATGAGCAGAAGGCGGTTCCCTCGACAGATCAGCTTTTTATGAAACACTCCTCCGATGCGTTTGGAATGCTGGGCGAGGTCTACGCCAACGTGAAATCCAAGGCAAGAATCAAGCCTCCAGTAACCTTTCTAGATGAAATTGCCTACGGGGAACTCAATCGGAGGGGCAATAAGCCCGACGGTTTGGCTTACGAAATACGAGGTGAAAAATTCATTTTGCATTTTGTGACGGAATCAAAAGCTGGACTCAATGGCTACGATCGCAATCAAATGGAAGGCGTCCTTGATACTTGGAAAAAATCTGGAATTACGCTGCTGGTGGATGGCGCGGTGAAAACCTATAGCAGCAAGGACATCGAAATTTCTCTGCCTATCCCAGGCGGGTTTGAAATTAAGCCATTGGTCGCGGTCACTAATGCAGAATGCGAACCGGCGGTGTTTTTGGTGGCCACACGCGACCATCCTCACTTTAAGGGGGAAATGCAGAAGCTGCCGATCAAAGCCTCCGTGCTACGTGATATCATTTTTGATTATATTGAAATTTCGAGGGAAGGGCGCCCGACAATTTTGCTCAAAGAGAATTTTAGAGTTCCCGAGTTTCCCGATGCCGAATCCTTGGAGGCGTACCGCACTCAGTTACGCGATTGGATAGGCGAGTTCCGCGTGTTTCCCAAATCAGGGTCGGCATCGCACCTAGAAAAGTATCTTGCTCACCAAATTAGCAAACGGGGTGGACAAGCCAAGGCGTTTATCAATGATTTGGATGACGCCAGTCGCCATTATCTGGCAACGTTGGCCTTGGATAAGCGCTTAAGAAATGACGGAGACTACCTTCCTCTGCCAGCTAGAAACCAGTTAGAGTACAAGCTCTTGGCAGGGCTACCAACGGATCCTGGAATGGTCTCAACCCTTCGAGCCTATTTTCGAGGCTACGAACGAAATCGTACTGTCCAAGCTGAAGGCATAGATGCCCATCCTCTGATTGTGGCTCTAAAGAAAAAACCGGAATGGGCAGAGTATTTTTCTAAAAACGCGCCCCGAGATCTCCTTCACGCCAATATTGACGACGTGACTCGTTGTTTGGATTGGCTAGCCGATTTAGGTAAATAGTGTTTTATGCCGCACGGAAACCTTGGGGAGTTGCGTTGCCGTAATTTCGTGTATGAATTTCAAAGTGCGGAACGCGTCAAACCATTCGTGCAAGTGGCGTTTTCGAGACTTTGGATCTTTCCTACTTTTTTTTGCTGCACTTAGCGCCTCGGTGACGCCGAGCTTAATTCCCGCGGCCGATACGTCACCGAGTGACTCAAAAAATAGTTCGTCGTCGGTATGATCCGCCCAGGCATTTAGGGCGTCGAGAAACACTGCTAGTTTTTTGAATACCGCGGGATTGTAAATCTGATAGTCGCGTCCTTGGGCATAGTCTTTGGTTAAGCGATTCACCTGTTGGCCTGTGCCAAAGGGAACCCGCCATGAAGGCCGTCCACTTAACTGAAGGGTTTTTTCTGTCCAATAGACTCCGCCCACTTTGGCTAGTTTATTGAGCAGATAAAAGTCTTCTCCCGCTTCTCTGTCTGGAAACCCTCGTACCTCCGCATACGCTTCAAAGGAAACTCTTAGCGTGCTTCCTACGGTGGGGAACGCGTAAGGAGAACCGGCTGATTTTAGTCCTTCGGCATAGAAGTGCAGATAGTCCTGATATTCCGCGATGGCTCTTTCATGCCCTACGAGGGGAAGATGAAAAAAAGAGTGGATGCCAACGACTGGACGTTTGAGATTAAGTCCAGCAAAAGAGGCGGCAGGGGAGCTTTCCTTCCAGAGATCGGAAGGCAACGTGGCATCTGCATCCGTAATGTCCATTGCGGGAGAGGAAATCCTGCCGTTGGCCCACAGTGCCGTTGCCAAATCGCAGCCGATTTTTCTAGCTTGTCCAACTCCCTGCTTTTCCAAAAGCTGCCTGCCGTGGCTAAAACGATCTACCACTACGAGATCTAAAAACTCGGAAAGTGCACCATAAAAACCCCAAGCAACAAACTCTGTTTTCTTTGAGGCGAGTTTTTGGAGCCACCCAAAGAGGTTTGTATTGGAAGCATGAGCTTCAAGCGAAGCCGATTCTCTCGCATTGATTAC
>JAYVQZ010000296.1:0-6527 GCA_043776735.1 Deltaproteobacteria bacterium
CCTTACCAACGATTTTTTGCTATTAAACGTTCAGGCGCTTCCGTTGTACTTCGTGGGTCGGTGCCTTCCCATTTAGTCTACAATCGAGTGTTGGGTATGGCTCAGTCTGAATATGGTTTTGGTATTCAGCCTTGGCTTACGATCGATCAACGCCTGCAATTAGCTCACACTGGACCGGTTTGCCGCGATCCTCGGTAATTGAGATCTGAGTATAGTCTTGAGAAGGGGCCTCGCCATGGCTGGTGGCCCCTTCTTTTTTTCTTCGTCCCCTTTAAATCTCCTTTACCACGCACGAAACCACGGGTGCCTTAATAGGTCTCGCGCTAATCCCCAAATGTGCCGAAAAGCCTAAGGGGGCATTGTGCTTAAGGCTTTTCTACTGGACCTAAGGGAGACAAGGCGTTTGGCTAAAGAGAATGACCTCTCTTTGCTTGCTGCAAGCCTATCGTTTTTTTGCCTCTTTTCTGTGGTTCCGTTTCTTATTTTTAGTTTTCTTGGTGCCCATATTCTATTGGTAGAACTATCCCACACCGAACATTCTGCTAAGGAATTGAGTGTGCTTTTCGAAGCGATGTTTCCATACGCTGGCACGTGGATCACAAAAAATTTGGTTGCGGTCCTTTTGGCAAATAAATTTAGCGGCGTCCTTGGGATTGGAATGCTGGGCTATTCTACCTATGAACTTTTTCGCTGCCTCCATCGAATTTTTCAGAAAATCTCGGAGGGAGAACAAGTGCGCCATCCTTTCCTGGCCAATCTCATCTCCTTATTCTGCTTTATCGGAGTGAGTGCGGTAAGTGCGCTCGCTGTTTTTCTCTTTACCACTAAAAGCACTGTATTAAAGACTTTGTTGGGTGCCGATTTTGCTGACTTAAGTTTAGGCCTGGTTAATATCATGGCCTCCGCGGCGTCGCTTCTTTGCGTATTCTTAGGATTGACGTTTTTACTAAAGATGCTGCCCACCCGAAAGGTGCGATTTCTTGATGCGATTAAGGGGAGCCTTTTATTTCTTGGCAGCTTCCTTTTGGGACGGCTGTTTTACCAGTTCTATATTATTTATTTTCGGTATATGAACGGTGGCATCTATGGGCAGTTTTTTAAGCCGATCATTTTTTTAGCATGGGTTTATTTTTTGTCCCATAGCTTCCTATTTGCAGCCCAGTTTGTCATTTTTCTACAATCAAAAGGACAACCGTCTTCAGAATGGCAAGAGCCCCTAGAACCACCGACCCGCTTAACGTCCAATACGCGCTGAGTTAGGCTTGCGCGCTTAACGGATCCTCGCAATAAGCAGTCTCTACGACACTTGTCTGCAAAGGCATTCCCGCCATTGTTGATGCAAGCTCCCTGACGATATAGGTTTATGGCGCAAGAAAAATCAAAAAGGAAACCACGTGGAAGCTCACAGCCAATCAATCGTCTCCTTGGTTAACGTCAGTAAAGCGTACAAGCTTGGAAAAACAATTGTACCCGCGCTGCAGGAGGTCACTCTCACGGTGTCTGCTGGGGACTTCATGTCGGTGGCCGGCCCCTCAGGTAGCGGAAAGACAACCCTACTTAACCTGATGGGGTGTGTGGATACGAGTACTTCGGGGCAGGTGGTTATCGCTGGTCATAACACTGGGACGCTAAAGGAACGGCAGCTCACCGAACTTCGCCTTCATACGATCGGTTTTATTTTTCAGAGCTTTAATTTGGTTCCTGTTCTCAATGTGGTTCAGAACGTCGAATTTCCTCTGCTGTTGCAAAGAAAATTTTCGTCGGCGGAGCGGAAGAAACGGGTCGATGAACTGTTAGAAAAGGTGGGCCTTTCGGCTCATGCCAAGCACCGTCCAAGTGAGCTTTCTGGTGGTCAACGGCAGCGTGTGGCGATTGCCCGAGCTCTGGTCACTCGGCCCAAAATCGTTCTTGCCGATGAGCCCACTGCAAATTTGGATTCAAAAACCGGCGAGAGCATTTTGGATCTAATGCGTGAAATGAATCGCGTGGAAAAAACGACGTTTATATTTTCTACTCACGATGCCAGCGTAATGGCTCACGCCAATTACATTGTAAAACTTGCCGATGGACGTGTGGTTAGCTCTAGCACACCGGAGGCGAGATCTAAGCGAGACACAGATACAAAATTAAACGAGGGTCTTGAGGCTAACACTGAGGTCACCAATGACTGAGTTATTCCTCCTTGCGCAAATAGCTTGGCGAAATCTTTTTTCTAGCTTCCTGAATTTCGTTATCGGCGGAATTATATTTGTCGGCACACTGTTTTTTGTGGTGGGCGGCTCTGTCCTCAATAGCATCGATTCCTCAATGAGCCGCAGCATTATCGGAAGTGTTGCTGGTCATGTTCAGGTCTATGCGGAGGATTCTAAGGATGAATTGGCGCTCTTCGGGGATTGGTCCTACCCCAATATTGGTGTCATCCCCAATTTTACTAAGGTAAAGGCGCCGCTTTTGGCTACCGAAAATGTAAAGTCCGTCATTCCTATGGGGGTAAACGGGGCCACTGTCACTTTTGGAAATACAGTTGATGTAGTCTTGGAAAAACTTCGTAAGGCTATCAATGAACAGATAGCCGGAGACAACTCCCGAGAGTTAAAAGCACGTATTGAGAGCTTAACCAGCCATGTACGGCAAATGGTAAGCATTATTCAAAACGACTTTAAAAAGCTCTCGGTGATGGCCTCTCAAAAATCTATCGACCCACTCAGTATAGAGGCATTAGAGCGGGCAGCTTCGCCTGAATTTTGGAGTCAATTTCCCCTTGATCCGCTAGGCAGTTTGGAGTTTCTCGAAAACCGGATCGCTTCGCTGGTCCCCGATGCTGACTACATTATGCTCGCCTATGTGGGAACGGACATCGAAGCCTTTCGTGCCGCATTTGATCGCTTGGAACTCGTCGATGGAGAGATGATTCCGCCCGGCCAGCGCGGCTTGATGCTTTCCAAATACGTCTACGAAAAACAGTTCAAGATGAAAACTGCCTACCGTCTCGACAAAATCAACGAGGCGATTAGCGAAAAGAAACTTAAGATTGCCACTGACCCCGATCTCCGCCTGATGGTGAAGCAGAACATGACGCAGACCAGAGAAGTCGTGCTTCAGCTTGATCCGCTAACTGCCAAAAAGATGTCCGAGATGGTGGCCGGGTTTTTGTACAGCGATGAGAAGGATCTCAACAAATTATTGACTAAATTTTTTGAAACCGATGATGTCAATTTTGCTCAGAGGTATCGTTTCTTTTACGAACAAATGGCACCATTGGTTCAGATCTACCGTTTGGTTCCCGGGGATAGCCTGGTCATTAAGGCATTCACTAAGAGCGGTTTTATCCAAGCCGCCAGCCTAAAGATTTACGGGACATTTCGATTCAAGGGGCTTGAAAAGTCAGGTCTCGCTGGTGGCATGAGTTTGATGGACCTCATGTCATTCCGCGACCTTTACGGATACGTCACTCCTGAGAAGTTGGCGGAGACCAAGGCGCTAAAAACTGCCGTTGGGGCAAAGTTTGTGGACCGAGCACATGCCGAGGCGGAACTCTTTGGCGGCTCCAGCGTGGTGGCGGAGACTAAAAATATAAAAATCAACGATGCCAAGGAAATAGGCTACAACAAGCCCGCTGAAACCCAAGAAGTCCTCTTAAGAAGGGTTTACACCAAAGAAGAAATTGAAGGCGGCGTTGCTCTAAACGCAGCAATCATTTTAAAAGATCCCTCAAAAATCAAGGAGACCATGAACCGGATTCGTGAGGTGTCCACAGAGAGTGGGCTAAATTTGCGAGTCATCGACTGGCAAAAAGCAGCCGGGAATTTGGGACAGTTTGTCTTTATTGGAAAGATGATCCTCTACTTCGCGGTTTTCATTATTTTCATTGTGGCTTTGGTGATTATTAATAATGCCGTGATGATGGCGACCATGCAGCGAGTTCGCGAGATTGGCACCATGAGAGCTATCGGAGCCCAGAGAACATTCGTCTTGGGCCTGGTTCTGGTGGAAACACTAGCTCTGGGGGCGGTCTTCGGACTGGCAGGAACTGCAACCGGATCGCTCATTGTAAAGATACTCGGACAGATCGGAATCCCTGCCAATAATGACTTTCTCTATTTCTTTTTCTCAGGTCCTCGACTCTACATCACCTTAGGTTGGGGAAGTCTGGTGGGTGCCTTTGTGATTATCTGCGCCGTCACGTCAATTTCGGCGCTCTATCCTGCGATCGTCGCCACACGTGTGTCCCCTTTGCAGGCCATGCAGTCGGAGGAGTAACCATGATCCCGCTTTTTCTCATTGCCCTAAGGAATTTAGCCCAACATAAAAAGCGAACTTGGCTTTTGGGGGCTGCCATCGCCGGGGTTACCGCCTTATTAACTTTTCTCCTCTGCCTTTCCGCTGGCATTCACAACACCATGTTGGAATCGGCCACCACTCTATCTACTGGGCACCTCAACGTGTCGGGATTTTACAAGGTCACTGCCGGTCGCTCTACGCCGGTCGTTACTCAGTATAAAAAACTGAAGGAAATAGTTGAAAAATCGCTTCCGGATCTGGACTTTGTGGTTCCCCGCGGTAGAGGTTTTGGAAAGTTGGTGAGCGATAAGGCCTCTATGCAGGTTGCTGTAGGAGGAATCGAAATTGAAAATGAGCCTGGCTTTCGTCGCGTAGTGAAACCGGTGGCGGGAAATATTGATGATCTCAGGCAACCCAATACGGTTTTGATCTTTGAAGCCCATGCTAAAAAGTTGGAAGTGAAGGTCGGCGATAACCTTGTGATGACGAGTGAGACTACGCGGGGGGTGAGCAACACCATCGACCTACGTATTGTTGCCATCGCTGAGGATATCGGAATTCTCAGCGCTTGGAATATCTTTGTGCCAGCCGACTCGATTCGTCAGTTGGGCCAATTTAACACCGATACGACGGGCGCTCTTCATGTGTACCTAAAGAATATGAAACGGATCCCTCAGGACATGGAGATCTTACGAAAAGCTTTCGCTGATGCCGGTTACTTACTGATGGACCGCGAAGCCAAACCATTTTGGCAGAAGATGGAGTCCGTCAATCGAGAGGATTGGACCGGCCAAAAGCTTGATCTGACGACCTGGGAGGAAGAAATGACCTTCCTCAATTGGATGGTAAAAGGTGTGGATGGCCTCATGGTGATTTTGACAGTAGTTCTCCTTACAATCATCGCCATTGGGATCATGAACTCGATGTGGATTGCTATAAGGGAACGAACCCGCGAGATTGGGACTTTGCGTGCTATTGGCATGCAACGTCGCCGTGTCCAAGCCATGTTTATCATCGAAGCCTTCACGTTGGGAGCGATGGGAACGTTTGCGGGGGCGTTACTTGGAATTCTTTTTGCCGTGATACTCAATGCGGCCCATTTGCCGGTACCTAAAGGGGCCCAGATGTTTTTAATGTCGCAGATTTTCCGTGCTGCCGTAGAACCTCTCAGTATTTTAGTGGGAATGATGGTTATCAACGGCTGCACAACTTTGATCTCGATTATTCCCTCAACCCATGCCGCTCGGCTTAAGCCAATCACGGCAATGTCACATATAGGTTAGTCATGAAGGCATTGGCTCTATTTCTAATTTTGATTTTGTTTGCCAGAACGGCAGATAAAAAACCCGCGGAGAAAATTTCGCAGAAGCCGACCAAAGAGAAAATGGTTGAAATGCTCAGGGGCATCGACACCCGTATCAGAAATTCCGGCGACTATAAGGCTTTGGTCTATCTTGAACAGCGAGAAAAAGACAAACCTGATCTGGTTCGAGAGGTGCTGGCCTATCGCAGGGACGCAGATGAAAAGCTGATGCTTCTTTTTACTAAGCCCAAAGCCGAGTCGGGTAAGGGGTACCTGAGGATGGATAAGAACCTTTGGTATTACGATCCAACGGTAGGCAAATGGGAACGGCGTACGGATAGAGAACGCATCGCGGGAACCGACTCTCGTCGGCAGGATTTCGATCAGTCAAAACTTGCTGAAGAGTATGATCCGGCCTTTGATGGTAGCGAGAAGCTTGGCAATTTTGATACTTGGGTTTTGAAAATTACCGGCAAGCCTGGGATAGATGTCGCCTATCCCGTCGTGAAACTGTGGGTGGACAAAGCCACGGGCAACGATCTCAAACGGCAAGACTTTGCTCTTTCCGGGAGGCTCATGCGCACGTCGTTCATTCCTAAATGGCAAAAGCTTTATAGCGAATCAAAAAAGGCGGATCTCTGGTATCGCCAGGAAATACGCATTTTTGACGAAGTGGATAAGGAAAATTCTACTTTGGTGATTATTAAATCGGTAGACCTTAATCCGCTGCCAGAGAATATTTTTACTAAGGCATGGCTTGAGTCCAAGAGCCGATAGAGGAAATCTTATGCGATCCTTATTCGTTTTCCTTCTGGCAGCGGCATCGCTGGCAACCGCCGCTGAAAAACAGGCTACTCGGCCAAGCGTTGAATCGATGTTTGGGGGCAGCTCCTCCTCAGCTCAAACCACCAGTCCTGACGCTTTTGCCTCAGGGGAGGTGAAA
>JAYVQZ010000297.1:0-24647 GCA_043776735.1 Deltaproteobacteria bacterium
GAACTTATATTGCCGGAGAAAGCCGTTGGCGACACCATGCTCAGATTTGCAGTTTTTTGAACGGTGCTGCTGGTTGAAATATTAATTACGTTATAAATACGTGTGATTCGCTTACCCTCCGCGTTGCACAATTCATTCGCCCGAAATAGGGAGAGCCTTTTTGCATCCCGCTCATCGGTCGAAGCATTCCCGACGAAGCGTGCAACGGAAAGATTATTTCCCAGTTCACGTTGGCTAAATCCGCCGTTGTCGCCTAGCGGTTGATATCTAGCTCTGCTTGGCCCTCGGTCGCTATACCGCTGGTAACCCGTCGGTAGTTCTGCGCAGCCGCAAAGAAGTGCTAAAACGAAAACGAATTTCCATGACTCTCTATCGTTTCTCATTGGCTCAGCCCTATCCTGGTTGTTGTTTCGGCCCGAATTGGGCCTCCTAAATTATACCTTTCTACAGGAAGAGATCCGCTCCAAACCTTGGCCAAAAATACAGGGTATATAAGAAAGTCTGCCTGCAAAAATGTAGCGATAATCGTAAACATCGACTGTCCGAGCAGGCTCCCTGTGTCGACGTTCTCTTGTTGGCTGAGAAATTCAACGCCTAGGGCCTAAACTCAAGAAGCGATTCGATCAAATGCTTGGTGCTACGTGTTCACCGGTCGAATCGCCATACTAAAACCGCATTGAAGCGTCGTTTACGGGCCGCCTCCATCAACGCATTTAGAACTGGATGACGATGCTTCGTCCCTGGTAAGCGTAATGGCCGAAACTTTACCATTTTCTTACCGGCCTAAGGTCGATTGCCTTTTTTCGGAGTACCTGCTCTGGTTTTCGTCTCAAGATTAACCAAGCGCTCAAGTGAAACTCCAATCGTCTCCGCAATTCTGTACAGCGTATAGACTTGGGGGCTTACCTTCCCGTTTTCAATCTTTGATGCGGTTCCCCTTGAAAAACCGCCCTCCAAGTAAAGGCGGTCCTGAGAATAACCTTTAGACCGTCGCAACCGCGCAATCTGACTACCTAGCAATTTGAGGAATTCCTTCTCTGTTAGCATGCCCAGATTGTGTTTGAACCGAGTCCCAACTCTCTTCCTGTAGGAAGGTAAACTTTAGGAAGGGGAGCGCCGATACAGTTTGGGGGACCAAATTATGAAAAGGTTCATGGAACTTCTGGTCGTGCTGACCGTGTCCGGATGCGCGGCATTTTCCGTAACTTCAACGAATTACAAAACGACTTTAGCCATAGGCTCCAAGAATCGGGATGCTCTTGCAGAGTTAGCCATAATTGAACTGCAAAGGTCCGCGTTGCTATTTAGCTTCAGGAATAAGTCCAAAAGTAGCGCCAAAATTATCTGGGATGACTCAGCTATGGTCGACGCCCAGGGGAACTCACATCGAATCATTCATCAGGGAGTAAAGTTTTCGCAGGCTAGTCAATCTATGCCGCCCACCCTCGTGCCGCGAGGAGGCAAGATCGTGGATGCTGCGATGTACGCCGATGGGCATGAGTTCATCGGGACCGGTGGTTGGATGGCACCCGAGTTAATTTCCTGTTCTGCCCCCGGTTCAATTTGCGATACCGCTTCCAATATCGGCAAAGTGATCTCGTTGCATCTGACCGTGGAAATGGAGGGCAAGCGACGCGAGTACTCGGCCAAAATGAAGATTGGGGAAGCCGACTGAAAACCTTTAGGGTTCGCTTAACGCCTCGTACCAAAAACCATAGAGGTGCGCGCCACGCCAAGCACCTCCGCTGCCGTTGCACTCAAATAAGTCTGGTAGTCTGTTCATATGTCTCGGCCTCGGAAAAAAATCGATCAAGAACAACTGGCGTCTCTGGCGGCCAAACAGTGGTCCATTTCAGAAATTGCCGCATTCTTTGGATGCTCGCGCGATACAATCGAGCGCCGTTTTGCGGCAAAAATCCTGGCTGGCAGGCTAAAAGGGACCGCAAAACTCAAGGACCTAAAATGGCTTGGCCTTACGAAGCTCGAAGCGTTAGTGGAGAATGCTGACCCTAGAGTTTCGCTCAGGGCCGCAAGTGAACTGGTGAAACTCGAAGTTGGGCCAACCGGGGTTGAAATAGAGGCCAGTGAGGAAGCCCGTCGACCCAAAGTCATTCAGTGGTGTATCAAAACTGAAAAAGGGGACGTTGTGACTGACCCAAAGGAGCTGGAACGGGTGAGAGCGGACGCCATGGCGAAATACCTTACGGTACCCCCTGGGCCTTCTAATAATCACTCTTCGTGATGGTGGGCTCCTAACTCGGCCCAGCTGAACCCTCCTTCGCTAACTCGCTTGGAAAAGTGTTTCTTTGCCCACTCGGGGGATTTTTTCTTAACCCTTTGGAACGCTGTCGTACCAAAGACATAAGCTTCAGCATGTCTTTTGAGCGACGCCTTACACGTTCGTTCCCAACGAATTACTTTCAAGTTGGGAGCAGGAAGGTGAAGCGATTCATAAGACCCAGGGCCAAAATAGTCATCGACGCGATAATTCAAGCTCCCGCCGGGTCTGATCAATTCGCCGAACCGATTTAGGAAAGTTCGCTTCTTCATTGCGCGTTCTAAAATGGCATATAGCAGCAAAGCTAGTTCCGGCTCGACGCTCGGCCTGCCTATAAAAACTCTTCGCTCCACTTTTGCGTTTGGGCAAGCTTGAGAGGCTAGAGCAGATAACTCACTGAGTGCTCTCTCAAACTTCGCGCCCGGACCCATCAATTTGACCCACAGCTCCGGGTCGCTTGAGCGAAAACTCCTTACTAAATCTTTAATCTGATCGATTTGTCCGTGAACGCGTTCAGGGCCGTTCACGCTGTCCTTCGCCTCGGCAACTCTTTTGGCCCGAATCACCCGGCTACACGACTTAAACAGACGTTCTTCTAGAACGCGTAGGCCATATTTGTCGTGCATCACACCCAAAATGGTCGTTTTAGTCGGGCGCCCTCGTCCTGACTTGTTGGACTTATTCTCAACCGCAATTCGTTTCATAAACAATCTCGTGGCAGCAACAGCATCAACAGAGTGAAGGGAATCAGAAGTGGGCAAAGATATCAAGCAACTGAGGTTAAACGCGGGGGTGTCGCAGATCCGACTCTGCATTTCAGCCAAGGTAAGTCGGTTTCGGCTTAGCCTCGCTGAGTGCGGATACCAGGAACTTAGTGAGGACGAGTTAATGCGAATCGCGGCGACGCTCGCTCGGCTGAATGAAGAGGGAGGAGGGGAACGTGTCGAAAAACAAATCGCCTGAGACCCATTTAATTCAACTGAGGACTACGCTTAATTCTGCAACGAAGAAGATTCGCTGCACAAGTTCGTGGCCGTGTAAGCGCATCGCCGACTGTGAGACATGTGCTAACCGCCGAAGGCAGTACTTCGTCTCCATGGGCACACGGTACGCAACCGCCAATGCCTTAGATGCCTTCGTTACTATCTCATGGCCCCTCCAGGACGGTGAAGAGCCATGGGGAAAGCTCCAGCGCTGCTACAGACAGCTCGTAGCCGGCAAGATGCATAGGTCAGGGAAGTACATTCGTGTGTTGGGCATCGGAGAGAAGGAGACGCCACATATCCATCTCATCCTCACGACCCCGGCGGCGGTCAAACTGAGGCTATTCGCCAGACGGGTAGGTCCAGAAGAGACCATCACCCAAATAAAGCCAACTTCAGACGTTAGGGGGCTGCTGGGATATCTTTATGATCGGAACTTCTTGGTGGTCGTTAGGAGGTCCGATAGGCCTAAGCGGATGCGAGTTCTATCCGGGTCCCGGGGACTTAGCTACGGCTACCCGACGCGGAGAAAGCCCACCGAATTCGCGCTAGCCAACGATGAGGACTCGCCATGACTGAAAAGCATTACGGGCAAACGGTTCGCAAAACAGAGGGGATAGTTACGGTTGACAGGGCTAACCAAGTCCACGAACCATCTGTTCGGCATCCAAGGGTCTTTGAAAATTTACGGGCGGGTAAGCACCCGCTATGGAACGTTGGCGACGTAGCCGCTTATCTTGGAGTTAGCGGGCGCACGGTTCGCGATTGGGTTTACCGACAGGTAATCCCGTACCGCAAAGCCGGAAATAGTGTGCGCTTTGCTCCAGATGAGATCGAGCGATGGACGCTCCCGAAAAAGGAGTGACCATGGCAATCGAAACGATAAAAAGAAAAAACGGAGTCCGTTACCGCGTGAGCTATCGCATGAACGGAAGAAAAGCTCCAAGTCGAACTTTCAATAGAAAAATCGATGCGGAGGCTTGGGAAAGGCGGATGCGAGTCCTCCATGAGGATAACCGCGGAATAGAAGATCATTTCGATAGACCCGCAGCGGTCTCGTTGGATGATTATCAACGGCGGTTTTCCTTGGAATACGCGGCATTACGGCAAGCCCCGGCTACGCGCTTACTTGAGGAGCGCCTCTACGCGAAGCATGTGCGGCCGTACCTCGGATCATGCATGCTCGACCGGCTCGGTCGTAAGCGCATTGAGAATCTCTTCCTAACTTTGCGTGCCGAAAAGCAGGTGAGCGCGAAACGCGTGAACCGGGTAAGAACGTTACTCCGAGGGATGTTCAATCAGGCCGTCCGCTGGGAGCTCATTCAGAGAAATCCGGTCCACGGAACACAGCCATTTCCGACAAGAAGGACCACGCTCGGAGAAGACGTCGGCTTTTTAAGCCAAACCGAGGCGCGGCAGCTCCTCGATTGGCTTCTGGTCAACGATTCTTGGCTCTATCCCAAGGTCCGAACCCTTCTCAATACCGGTCTTCGGTATGGCGAGATGGTCGCTTTGCAAATCCAAGACGTAATCAGAACGAACGACAGCGCCCGGCTCAGAGTCTCACGCACCTACGACAAACATACGTACACGATACGAGACCGAACCAAGGGGAACCGTTCGCGAATGATTCCACTCGGACACGGCATGGCAACGTTTCTTCTCGGGGAAGGAAAGTCGAAGAAACCGAACGACCCGTTGTTGTGGAAGGACTGGCTGGAGTGCAAGCACGCCACGAAGTTCAATCAGCGTTTCTGGAGCGCCCTAGCGCAAGCGAAGGTACATCGGATTCGCGTCCACGACTTACGGCATACCTTCGCGGTCCATTTCCTCGAGCAAGGAGGCCAGCTTTACGACCTCCAGAAGTTACTGGGTCATTCAACTATCCGGCTGACGGAAAGGTACAGCCACTTTTCGCAAGCGATGTCGGAACGAGCCCGTGGCTTGGTCGACCATCACGCGGAAGCCGGGAATAACCAGCGTGCCCTTACCGTCATTGACGGTGGGTTACGGACTACGATGTCCCACAAACGTCCCACAAAAGCGGTTTTTTCAACCGAAGAGACCGGCGAAGTAGGAAGTTCAAACTCAGTTAACTAATTGCGTTCACGGGAATTTTCGAAGAATGGGCCCACGGTGACTTGAACACCGAACCCCCAGATTAGAAATCTGGTGCTCTATCCAGTTGAGCTATGGGCCCCCGAAAAGGAGCTTATGTGGGTAACATAGGCTCAAATGCTTGTCGATTCCGAGGCTTGTTAACCGGGCCGGTAAGCCTGTCTTTTCCCGGGCTTCACTGGCATGAATTAGCCCATGAATTGGATCGCCATTACCCAGGTTCCCTCCCCCCGTTTGGCGGAGGGGGAACTCACCTTTGTCCAGCAGTCGCCCCTCAACATGACCGAAGCCCTAAAGCAGCACATCGCCTATTGCGCGCTTTTGGAGAAATTGGGGGCCCAGGTCGTCCGTATGGAGGCCAACTCCGAACAGCCAGATGGTGTTTTTGTTGAGGATACCGCTGTGGTCCTCGATGAGGTCGCTATCCTCACCCGGCCCGGGGCCCAGTCGAGAAGGGCTGAGGTCGAAGAGATGAGACGAGTTCTTGGCGAGTACCGCCCGTTGGAAACGATCGGGGAAGGCGCAACTTTAGATGGGGGAGATGTTCTCAAAGTCGGAAAAACGCTTTTTGTGGGCCGCTCTGGCCGAACCAATGACGAAGGAATTCAGGCGTTAGCCAAAATCGCCTCTCGGCATGGCTATGAAATGGCACCTATTTTGGTGACTGGATGTTTGCATCTTAAAACCGGCATGACCGCCTTAGACGATCACCAGTTTTTAGTGAATCCCAAGTGGCTCGACACCTCTCCTCTGGCTAGCCAATTTCATTTGGTACACGTGCCAGAAGAGGAACCTTGGGGAGCCTGTACGATCCGTTTTCAAGAGCGGACCCTCATGGCGTCGGAACATCCCCGAACGATCCATAAGGTAAGCTCCTTAGGCTACCGTGTGGAGTCCACGCCCCTCTCAGAATTTGCTAAGATTGAAGGCGGGGTTACGTGTCTTAGTCTTCTTTTTAACTCAAAAAAAGGTGGAAGAGACTTTCTGCGCTAGTCTTTTTTTCCGGCAAGTTTTCTCACCCAGGCTTTCGCCTTTCTAAGCTGTGGCCATTGAATGACTCCTGTGGGGTCGGAGTACTCGTCGGTCCATACCGGTCCGCCGATTCTCGAAGAAACCAATTCCCAACCGGAATGCCTTTGGAGAACGGCGAGTTGGCTTGGGTTTTTTGATACAAAAACCCATTCTTGTTCTTTCCCCGTCACACATGCCCAGCCTGATTCCTCCGCAATTCGGCAAACTACGTGCCCAAGATCAAAGAGTTGGCTGGCATTATTTAATGCCACGATTCCATCGGGTAACGCCTTTTGAAAATAGAGAGCAAAAGCCTCTTTGGTAATTAGGTGTACCGGCATCGAGGCGGAATTGAATGCATCAATAACAATCAGATCAAAAAAATGGTTTTTAGCGCCGTCTATCATTCTCCGAGCATCCCCAAGCGTCACGCTGATGTTTTTTGAGGCGCTGTCCTGGATATAGCTAAAAAGTTTATTTTCGATAACCGCTTTTACGATGGAAGGATTTAGTTCGTAATAATTCCAAAAAGATCCTGTTTGGGCGTAGGCCGCCAAAACTCCAGCTCCCAGACCAATAACAGCCACATTAGGTGGTGGAGTCGACTTGTTTAGTTCGTTGAGCAAAATGCCAATGCCAGATTCCCGACCATAGTTGGCATAAGGTTCTCGCCTGGCGGGAAGGGTTCCCGATTGTTTGCTTTGCATTACTGAGTTGTGAATGAGGAACCGATCGTGTTCACCACTCTCGAGCACCTTGGTGATTCCGTAAAAGTTACGCTCAAAAAAAACAGGCACGACTTGCGGCCCAAAAGGGGCCAGTTTGAAAACAAATAGCAGTGGCACCAACGCTCCGGTTGTCCATGCGGCAAAATGGTTTAGGGGTTTTAAAACGAAAGTAAGTGTTACCGCTGTGGCCAAAATAGCAAGCGGGTATTCCAGCGCTCTTGAGAAAATCATCGGCGCTACGAGCCCGTTAAATAATCCACCCGCTGCCCCTCCCACAGCCATCCAAACATAAAACTCCGACAGGTATTTAGTAGAGGGCCTTCTTCCGACCAATCGGCAATGGAGTGCCAGTGCGATAAGAAAAAAGGAAAGGAGGTGGAGCGAAAGCAGAAGCCAAATTGCATTGTCGTCTTCCCCTGCGGTGTAGATCCAAGGGACGGTAGTCATCGCCGCCACAGCGATTAGGTTTTTTGCATATTTTGGCGCCTTAGAAGAAAAAGCAAAAATTAGACTTAGTAGGTACAGAAATAGAGGGCCTATCCATAGTAACGGAGTCACGGAAATGAATTCTGATAGATAAAAAGTGGTTCCCGATAATAAGGTCGACGGCAAAAATGAAAACCAGACCCATGAGAGCCTCGCTGCCGAGTTTGGTTTTACTGCCGCTTGGAATTGGGAGGTTGAATTGAGGACAGTTTCTTCGTCGCCTTTGTGGCCTTCATTAGTCAAAAAAGCACAAACACCAATGAGCAGTACGAGTGCGCCATAACAAATAGTCCACCCTATGGCCTGCTGCCTTATTCCAAAATGAGCCTCTAATAGGAAAGGATAACTAAGCAATGCAATGAGGCTTCCCGCATTGCTAGCCGTGCTTAGATAATAGGGGTCTTTTGAACGGTGATGCCTAGTACGAGTAAACCAGGTTTGTAAGAGTGAGCTGGTTGCAGAAGTGACGAATAGAGGAACACCAATTACGACAAAGAGATTTTTGAGAAGCCAAGGGACAGGATTTGCGTTCGTTGGCGCCAGCAGGGCGATGGTGCTTAGTCGACTTGGTGGCAGCACTAAAAATGCGAGCAGAAGTGCGGTGAAGTGAAGCACCAGCTGGGTCCGAGGACTGGCCCATCGTGTTAAGGCGTAAACCCACAGGCAGCCTGCTAAATAGATAAGCTGATAGGCGACGAGACAAGTGTTCCAGACTGCGGCGGTGCCTCCAAAAACTGGAAGCAAAATTTTCCCCACCATTGGTTGAAGAGAGAAGAGCAGTGCGGCAGAGAGAAACAGCGCCAAAATGAAGGTTAACGGCTTCCACGACAGTTTAGCTTTGGTCACGAGTGCCCCCTTGGCGTTGCAGGAAAGCGCTACTTCCGTAGCCAGCCACAATCCAGATTTTACGCCATGCAGGCTTATAAAGTCCTGAGATCCAGTTTCTTTTTGAGAATTAAAGAGTTCTTAAAGAGACAATTCGGGCGAATTGCCCGACGCTTAGGATCTAAACGGAAACCAAAGGACGAAATTTATGAAAAAAATGTTGATATCAGGTTTGGCCTCGCTCTCTTTAATGGCACTTGGATTGACTGGCTGCGCCAGCCAGTCAAAAAATGCCGAAACCGTTCCCGCTGCTGCGGAAACTCCTGTGGCCGCCGCGATAACCGCTCCTGTCGTTTCCCAACATGCCATGCACGAAGGACACGATCATCAGCATGCCAAAGGGTGCGGACACAAAATGGTAAAGCATGGTGACCACAGCGATTATTCTCATGATGGCCACTATCACGCCGCTCACGAAGGCCACTTCGACGAGCACGGTCTTGTAAAAGCAAAGGCGACGGATCCAGAAGCCAGTCATGCCGGGCATGATCATAAGCATGGCAAAAACTGCGGCCATAATGCCGTAAAGCACGACACTCATGTTGACTACGAACACGATGGTCACCTCCATGCGCTTCACGCCGACCACTTCGATGAACACGGTCAGCACTAAGCGGGAATTAAAGCTGACCCATTTTTAATTTAAAAGGGCCTCTCGTTGAGAGGCCCTTTTTTTTTGCTTATCTATTCGTTGGCCCCAAACTCCGCTATTCTGGGGTCTATGAAGAAACAGATTTGGATACTTCCGTTGGTCATTGCTTCTGGGATTTTTTACTTCTCCTCGCAAAATCAAAGCGGGGCGGTGACTGGTGGCCTGGCCAATCTTGCCACTCCCAAAGGTTTAGCCGCACAGAAATCCTGCGTGGGAAAAGGCAAATGTTTAGTGGCTGTTGTGGCACCTTGGTGCGGTTATTGCCGTCGTTCGAGCCCAATGATTAAAGCCATGTTGGAAAAACTGAAAGGGCCTGAGCTGTCGTTTAATGCTGTGGTCACCGGCGATGAAAATGCCGCTATGGAGGCGTATGCCTCTGAACTAGGCGCGGGAGCTTATTATGATCCCGGAAATGGTTTTGCCACAGCAGCAGGAGTGAAAGGCTTTCCGACGTGGGTTTTGTTTGATCCGGCGGCAAAGACTAACCGTGCCGTGAGCGGAGCTTTTACCAGCCCTGAGCAGCTTTTTGCTCAGCTAGGCATTACCCAAAAATGGTAAGTCGGCATAGCGCGATTAAAAAACCTGTTTGATCAATCGTTTTGCATCGCGAACCAGTTGCTTCACCGCCCCATCATCATTGGCATCATAGTAACCACGGATCTGGCCACGGTTGTCTACCAGGACAATCTTTTCGCTATGGATGATGTCCCCTTTGTCTTCCTGACTGGACAACCGAAATCCATTGCGTACCAATGACTGAATCTCTGCCTCCTGGCCAGTGAGAAAGAGCCACTTGTAGGGGTCGGCGTCGTACTTAAGCGCATAGTCTCGCAATGCCTTGACAGTGTCTCGTTTGGGATCAACTGAGATCGAAACCAAGCGTAGGTTTTCTTTAAATCGAAGTTTGCTCTGAATGGAACGCATTCGGCCCGTGATGATAGGGCATTGGCCTCCGCAACTGGTAAAGATGAAGCTTGCGATCCAGACCTTATTCTCAAGCTCTTTGCTTCCCATTCGATCGCCATTGCGCTCAAATAGCTCAAATGGGGGAACCTTTCCGTACATGGGCAGCACCTTTTCCTCAAAACTCCGCGATGCAGACAGTACGGCTACAGCAATTACCGGCATAAGAAACAGGGCCACTAGAATATAACCAAAACGCATTTTCATGTTCGTGTCTCCGAATTTCTGGATACCATCCAGGCGCTCAATGCAGTGAAAAGAATTCCAAAAGCCCCGGTTACCAAAAGTGAAAAACCTGAAGGGATCGCAAAAGCAATTTCTCTACCGTACAGGCCCGACTTTAGCGCGGAGAGACCGTAGGACAAGGGATTAAAAAGCATCAGAACGCGAAGAAAAGGTGTGGCGTTTTCATAGGGGAAAAAGGCCCCCGACAAAAGCCAGAGTGGCATCAGCACGACGTTCATAATGGAATGAAACCCCTGAACCGAATCTAGCTTCCAAGCAAAAAAGAACCCCAATGCCGAGAGAGCAAACGACAGTACAAAAATTCCCGAAAATGTCAGAGCCATCCCCGACTGCAATAGATTAAATCCAGCAAGTGGTGCCAGAGCGAGGAAGAACGCCGCTTGGAGAACTGAGAGAAGCGTACCTCCGAGGACCTTACCTCCCACCAACGCAAACGGCGGGAGAGGCGAAACCTGTACCGATTGCAGAAATCCATTATGCCGGTCATCGATTACGGAGATGTTTGAGAAGATCGCAGTGAATAGAATGACCATAGCGATCATACCAGGGAAGAAATATTCCCGGTATCCCGCCATCAAAGGGGTTTGTGGCAGGGGGAGAGCCGAACCCATTCCTCCTCCCAAAAAAATCCAAAAGACTAGTGGAGAAATAAGGCTGCCAATGAGACGGCTCCGTTGGCGGTAAAAACGTTTCAGCTCTCGAATGGCCAGCGTCCATTGGGCTTCTACATAAAACGAGGACATCAGCTCAACTCCTCGTAGTGGCGGCCCGTCTTTTTCAAAAAGAGATCGGCAAGAGTTGGTTTTCCTAAAGAGAGGTTTTTTACGTGCTCATTATGAAGTGACAGAATCTGAGGGATCAATACTTGCGCATTCTTAGTCTCTAAATGGATCTCACCGTCTACCAACTGGGGGAATAACCCTAGGTCTTTTAGATAGGCCAATAAAGACTCAGGTCTATCGATACTGATGCTCAAAATGTCGCCACCAAGCTGATTTCGTAAATCTTCAGGCCTTCCTTCGACGATGATCTTTCCCCCATCCATAAAGATTACGTAATCGGAAGCCTGCGCTTCTTCAATTAAATGGGTCGTGAAAAACAGAGTGAGATTATGCTTGTTTCGCAGCTCGTCGATCAACTTCCAAATCTCTCGCCGAGCTCCCGGATCTAAACTGGATGTGGGTTCGTCCATCAGAAGAAGGTCTGGCTCTATTAAGCAGGCTCTGGCAATTTCTAAACGCCGTTTTAGGCCTCCAGAAAGGGTCTCTACATGGTCAGCCCTGCGATCTAACAAGCCGACGAGTCCCAGCCACTTCTGGGTCCGTTCTTTTCTTTCGGACTTGGGAATCGAATATAGGGTTGCCTGACAATCGAGATTTTCTTGAACGGTCAGTTTTCCATCAAGCGCTGGGTTTTGAAAAACGACTCCAAGACGCTTTCGAATCGCAGAAGACGCCGTGCGGGCATCTTTTCCAAAGATCCGAATCGTTCCATTTTGGGCATGGGCCAAGGTAGTAATTAATCGGAAGAGGGTGCTTTTCCCCCCCCCGTTGGGACCTACGAGGGCGCAGGAAGTTCCCTGAGCAACGGTTAGAGAGACACCATCCAAAGCAAATTTCTCTCCATAAGAAAAAGAGACTCTGTCGACTTCAATAGCTGCCGTCATTTTGAAATATCCAATAGCATCGCTGTTCCTAACAACGGAAGATAAAGCAAAGAGCCAAAAAACAGAGTGCGTGCCGCTTTCACCGAGCGTTGCTTTGCTAAGTTGATGCTAAGGGCAAGAAAGACAAGGCCCAAGGTAAGAGCCGACCAAAAATAGAGCGGCCCCGATAGTTTCCAAAGGGAGGGCACTAAGCTGACGGGGATTAGTGCCAAAGCGTAAATGACACTCCACCAAGCAGTCCAAGTGCCTTCTGGATCAACTACCGTGAGCACCGGAAAATCTCCCTGGGCATAATCCTCACGGTAAAGCCAAGCGATCGCTAGGAAGTGGGGAATCTGCCAGAGAAACACTACGGCAAAAAGAATGATTCCCCAGCCGCCCATCTTGCCCGTGGCCGAGGTCCAACCCATTAAAGGTGGCATGGCTCCTGGAATCGCTCCCACAAGTGTAGAGAGCGAACTCACTCGTTTGGCAGGAGTGTAGATGCCTAAGTAAAAAAGCAGTGTCAGCGCACCAATAACAGCGGTGAGAGAATTGGCGGCGTAAAGAAGAATTCCTGAACCAACAATGGCAGTTACAATCCCAAACGTGAGTGCCTTTTCCGGCTCCATTCTCCCGGTGGGAAGTGGTCGCTGTCGGGTTCGTTTCATTAGCTTGTCAGTGTCTCGTTCGAGGTACTGGTTGAGGGCGCCACTGCCGGCGGCAAGGAATGCTAGACCCAGAAGGGTGAAAAGGAACTGCGCCCACTCGCCGTCTAGGCTAGTGCCAGCCAAATAACCAAGAGCACCCATTAGGATCGCAAGAAGGGAAAGTCGCGGCTTTGCCAACGAGACGTAGTCGCCAAGGATCGAATTCACGTCATAGCCGCCTTTTTCTCTGCTCGCCAAATAAGGGCGGTAAAAATCACTGAAGTTACCAAACAGAGCGCCCCCACCACCAAGTGGAGAGAGGTCACAGGAATGGGTCGCTTCATCCAAATGATAAAGGCACCAAGCATCCATTGGATGGCAAGCAGGGTGAGCAGGGCGCCACCCGCGGCAATGGCGGTGAGCTGAAAAGGCTGTTTCTTCATCAAGCGAAACACTAAAATTGCCGCACTCAGCGTGACCAAAATAGCTCCGATCCGATGGCCGTAATGGATGGCAATGGGAAAGGTAAAATCGGTAGGAACCAATCCGCCAAATACGAGCGGGAAATCCGGGATCGCAAGCCCTGCCTTTTTGTGTCGCATGGTCGCCCCCATTACCAACTGCAAAAAGAAAAGGGCGTTGAGGGTGAGGCAAAGCGGCGTAAATCTCAGGTCAGCACTCTTTTGCCATTTCTCAGAACCCTCTTCCCAGTACTTCGTAGTGGTCAGGGCCACTAACACGGAGAGGGAGAAAAAGATCTGCGCCAGGCAGGCGTGAGAAACAGAAACCGCAGGAGGTAATTTAAAAAGTACGGTAATCCCGCCCAGGCAGGCTTGAACGATCACCACAAAAACCGAGGCGATAGAGAGCCTCTTTACCCATTGGCGTGGTTCCCGCGTTTGGATGAAGTAACAGAGAATAAAAGTAAGAATGGCGACACTTCCGGCAACCATACGGTGGCCGTGCTCGTAAAAAACGCCGCCTTCCATCTTTGGAAAAAACTTACCAAACGACAGTGGCCAGTCAGGAACCGCTAAGCCTGATCCGGTACTGGTAACCAAAGCGCCTGCCGCCAGCAGAAAGACGGTGGCAATTGCGACCAAGATCGCAAAACGATTAATCCATGTCGGGGCCATGACGTGAGACTCCTAGAAAAGTTAGGGCGATTTTTGCCCAGCTTCAGGACCACTTTGCCCAGCCTTTTTGAGCAATTCTTTGGGTTCGGCTCCTCCGCCGTGCATGGACTTTCGCTTCCAAGAATACATCGGCTTCGCCGTGGAGGGGCGGGGCCAGGAGGCCAGTACGAGGCTAAAACAGAGGAAAAGACCTAAAGCCCAGAGGCGTTGAAATCGATTTTCATCAGCAGACATGCCAGAGAGTCCGGGGGCCGCAAACACCCGGCGCTTCACCACTAGCTCAAGAAAGAAGACACCAATTACGAGTATCGCCATGAGGGCAAAAATAATGGGCCTCTGCCATTCGGTCATAAACTTCCCCGTCTGACAAAGGCCCATTCAATCATCGTAATTACTCTTAAGATTATCCGCCAAAAGTGAATTCAACCGGTGCAGAGGCACCAGCATCGGTCACGGTGACTTTAGCGGTTTTGGTTCCCAATTTTTCGTGCCAGGCTTCCAACGTGTACTCGCCAGCAGGTAAGTTCGCGATGCTAAATCCACCGTTAGCATCGGACACGCCGAAGTACGGGTGATCCAAGACGCCAACATAAGCCGTCATCCAACCGTGAACGTCGCATTTGATGCGAACCATCGTCTCAGGTTTGGTGAAAGACTTCTCGATGGTCTGACCCTTGGTGGCCATTCCCATGTTGAATCCAGCGTTAGACTTTGGCAGCGCGTGTACGTTGTGCAACGTGGGATCGCTGTTCAAGATTTTGATTCCCTGTCCAACGCGCACTCCGAAAACGTGAGGAGTGTACATGCAACCGTGCTGGTCAAACGTGATTGCCGCTGGCTTATCTGCAGGAATGGATTCCTTTTTGACGCCTTCTTTTACGTAAATGAATACGTTAGCAAGCTCGCCTTTTGAAGAGACCACAACATCGCCCTTAGGGACGGGTGCTGTATGCGCCTTCTTGCAGACATTATCCGCATCCATCTTTATGTTTTCTGCCTTAGGGGCGGTTCCTTTAAAGACAGCTTTTCCAGTGAGATTTGCGCCGATTGCAGGAAATGCGATTGCGACCAACAGAGCGACGACATTCATGTGTTTCATTAAAAATGCCCTTTCTTGATGAGGTATTGAATTTGACAGTCTTATTAGCACGGCTACACAGCCATGCAACCGTTGATTTTAGACCTCGCTAAGTGGGGAAAAGTTTAATTGTCTTGAGGGGTTGCTGCAATAGGAACGCGCCGTCCCATGCCAAAGGCTCGTTGCGTTACGCGGAGGGCCGGAGGAAGCTGCTTTCGCTTATATTCTGAAACCGTATAAAAGCGGTTAAACGTTGCCCAGATTGCTTCTTTGGCCTCTTCGGCGGTCGGTAACGTAGTTCGTTCCGTTACTTGACGCACCTGATTGTCTAAAATGTCGTACGGCGGAAGCGAGTCTTGATCGGTTTGGTCATGCCGAAGCTCGGCGCTGGGGGCCCGCTCCAAAATCCTTTTGGGAATCACTTCCTGTTTGGAATTAAAATAACGGGCAAGTTCGTAAACCTCGTTTTTTACCAAGTCTCCCAAAACGGCAATGGCTCCCGAGCTATCTCCATAAAGCGTGGAATAACCCATGGCGATCTCGCTTTTGTTGCTGGTATTGAGCAAAAGACGATTCTCTTTGTTGCTGATAGCCATCAACCAAGTCATTCGGATTCGTGGCTGTAGGTTTTCATGGGCAAGCCCCTTGAGCGGCTCCCCTTCGCTTTCTAACCATTGCTTTTCATAACTAGCCAATACTGGCTCGATTGAAATAGTTCGTGTCTTTACGCCCAGGTTTTTTCCCAACCTCGTGGCATCTTCTAAACCTTCATTGGCGGAAAAGCGGCTCGGTAACAAAACAGCGAGAACATTTTCCGCTCCCAAAGCATTCACAGCCAGTTGAGCGACAACCGCGCTATCAATGCCGCCGCTCAATCCCAAACAAACTTTGCGCAGGCCACACTTTAAAACGTAATCTCGAATTCCTAACTCTAGGGCGCGGGCCAGCCATTCCACCTTTTGCTCTGGCCAGGCAGAAATTTTCCCCGCTTTGCCTCCCACTTCGCCCACGATTACCGCCTCTTCAAAGGCTGGTGCTTGAGCTTGTATAATGCCAGAAGGCGAAAGGATTAGGCTACACCCGTCAAAAATTAGCTCGTCGTTCGCGCCGACTTGATCGCAATAAAAGATAGTTGTGTCATAAGTCTTTGCAATTTTTTTGAGCAACATGACTCGTGATTGCGGTTTGCCTAAATGAAACGGGGAGGCGGATAGATTTAAAAGGGCATCGACCTTTCTTGTCTTTAAGATCTCAAGTGGATTCTTGTGATAACCGCGCGCGAGAAATCCAGGAAAGTTCCAAATCTCCTCGCAAATACTGACGGCAAAACATTTTCCTTCGTGCTCGAAAAAGAGGAGGTCGCTCTCTCCTGGTTCAAAGTAACGTTCTTCATTGAAGATATCGTAATAGGGTAAAAGCTGTTTGTGATAACGGGCTTCAATTTTCCCCTTACGTAGTAGTGCCGCCGAATTAAAAAAACGTTTTCCGCTAATGGCAGGATTTTTATCCACGTAACCAACCACCAGCGCAATCCCGTCGGCCAACGTGGCAAGTCGGTCCAAAGTTTTTAAATTGGCGTCGATAAAAGAGGGATAATCGAGAAGATCTTGCGGCGTATAGCCCGTCACGAACATTTCGGGAAAAAGAACGAGCGATGCCCCTTGCCGTTTTGCGGACGCCACGGCCTCTTTAGCCTTCTCGAAAGTCTTCGAAAACGCCCCGATTTTGGGATTGAGTTGGGCTACTGCTACTTTCACTTAAATTATTCTAAGTCACCGGTTGTTTCGCCTGCCCCAGAAGGCTGAGGCTCGTTCTTTGGGCTTGTGCCATGAGTGGGGGTGAAAGTCTTCTCGAATTCTTCAGGCGAGAGCCCGCCTTCTTCCCACAAGCTCCTCATGTAGGGCTCGCGCGCATGAAGCCAGGTGGCCTGCTCTTCGATAATTTCTGGCCCTCCTTGCAACATAGGAAAGTACCTCACAAAATGTGACTCATCATGGTTGGGTTGCAATCGGGAAATCCAAGGAAAGAAAGAAGGAAAGGTTACGGCCAGGCCCAAAATTAAAAGAATAGGTACCAACGTGGTGAGCGTGGCCCGGGAAACTTTAGCACGCGAGAGCCAGGTGCGCCGTCCTGAAAGCGATGCCTCTGCCACACGCAACGAAAGCTCGTGGGAAACTCCCGGTGAGACGACCATAGCTAGAATTTCTCTGACCTGGCTAACCTCTTTTTCGATGGTGCGACAGGAGGCGCATTCCCCGGTGTGTGCTTTTATCTCATCATGGCGCACTGCGGGCAGCATGGCTTCGATGTAGTCAGACAAAAGGCTTTGGCAAAAAAAACAGCTCATCATAGTTAGGCCCGTTTCTTAGGTGGCATCCCGCCGAGGTTCCGGCTGGGGTTCTCGCCGGCGCGGCTCGGTAGGGTAGGGTTTTGGGCCACGAAATTTTTCTGCACACTCACGGCGCCCGCGGTGGAGTCGCTGTCGGTAAACTCCCCAACGGAGGCCTAAAATCTGAGCCACCTCTTCGTCTTCAAACTTCAACAAATCACGAATCACCACGGGAAATCGGAAGTCCAACTCCAATTGACGCAAACGATCGACCACCGTGTTGGCCCAGTCTCTCTCGCCTTTGTGCTTGTCCCACTCAGCCAGTAGGTCCGTTTCAATCTGAGGGAAGTATCGGGTATCGCGCCCATAGTTTTCCTCAGAGGGGTTGACCAGCCCCTGACGTTCTATGTGGACGCGTGCCAGTCGAAAAAGCGCCAGCGTCTTTTCAAAGCTTTCCGCCTGCCCCTGAGCGCCCCAAACTTTTTTGTGGGTATCGCCGAAGTCGCGAAAGATATCGATTAGAATGTCATCGCAGTCTTTGGGGGATAGCCCCATGAAGAAACAAAAATCATAAATCCTACGCTCGTTCTCTTTAACGAACTCTCGGAGGTCGGAGCTGGATCGGCGGGCTGCCATATTTGTTCAGTTATATACGACCCTTAGGTCAACGACCAGCCTGGTCTTTGCCGCTATAGGCCAGGGCCGAAATGCCTGGTGGACAAAGCGCTTGCCCCAAGAATAGTTTACAGGGGATTTGGGGAGGGACGCGATGCGTTCACTATGGCTGGAATTTGTTTTTTTTCCAATGTGCTTTGCCCACCTGGCAGTGGCAGGCATCAATAATTTAAGCGAGAGTTCCCTTTTTCGTTGGGTACCTGCGGAAGGGCGCTATGAGCTTGTTGCCGTCTCCGAAATCCAACCTAAGAACCTTTACCTTCGCTGGGAAAATCGCCAGCAGAAATATATCTGGGTAACCGGCGATGACCGGCATGAGATTCTCACCAATTCCAAGGTGCAGGGAGGGCGGTTAGGTCTAGAGGGCTCCGCCGCTAGAAATTGGTTTGTACCTTCCAACGGGTCGGTTCAAAACCCCTGGAAAAAAAGCACTGAGCGAAGGCGTCCCCAGGTTTGGCGCTTTGATCCCGCTCGAGTTGTCGGGACCGATCTCTCCACAGGAACCTATGTTTCCGAAACTGCTTCCGATAACTGGGAGAGCTGGGGAGGGGACCTCGATCCGATTGTTATCGAGCCTCCTCCGATAAAACCGCCGGCGCCTATCCCCGATCCAGGGGTTCCTCCTCCTGAGCCGAATGAAGAGGAAATTAGCTGTACGCTTACGGTGAGCCCAAATTCCCCACGCGTGGGCGAGAGAATTCTAATCACTATGACGACTGCCGGACCCGTAACTGCGGCCACTTTGGACGGCGCCGCTGTGGACTTCCCCATGGTGGTGCGTATGAAGATTGGCGACAGGCCCGTGGGTGCTCCCAAGGATAGTGGCAGTTTTGTCCTGGCGGGATCGGTAAAAGGTTTAAGAAGTTCGGCGCAATGTGAGATTCAAATCACATTTGCACTGCCTTAAAAACTGAGAGTTTCCATTATTTAAAAGTTCACGTATTGTGCTTTGCGTTACGGGAGGGGTGTTAAATGAACCGTTTGTTTTTACTGCCAATTATTGTCCTCTGTCTTTTCTCTATAGTCCTTCGAGCTGATTTAATTCCTGAGGCACAAACCTCTGAGGCGACATTAGAAGCCGACTACAAAACTAAGGTGGACCCTTTTTTTGCGGGGGGGAAGACCGGAACTTTTGAAGGCTGGAATAGCGCCAGCCTTTTTTACAGAACTTTTGAAGTGGAGAAAGAAAAAGGGGCAGTGGTTTACGTAACCGGCTGGACTGAGACCAGTGAAAAGTATGCCGAACTGATATTTAGTTTGAATAAGAGTGGGTATTCCGTCTACGCGATGGACAACCGTGGAATGGGACTCTCTTCACGCCTTTCTTCGAACCCCAAAATGGTTCACGTGGAAAGTTACGACGAGTATGTTGCCGACCTAAAAAAGTTCGTTAACACCGTGGTTAAAAAGAAGTCGCACAAAAAGACATTCATGCTCACTCACTCCATGGGTGGTCTTATCGGGGCAATTTATGCGACGATGTACCCCATGGACTTTGACGCCTTTGTCTTTTCTTCGCCCCTGTTTCAGGTCCATACCGGCAACATACCTGAGGGAGTGGCCTACCGATTGGCAAAGACTGCAATCTTTTGGGGCAATGCCAAGGGGTACATTCTCACCCACAGCGATTCCACGCCTGCGGAGTCGTCAAATTTCAAGGAACAGACCTCCACTCACAGCGAAAACCGGTGGGGGAAAAAGGTTGCTCTTTGGTATAAGGTGCCTCAAAGTTTCATGAGTGGCAGCAGCAATAGGTGGCTTCAAAGGACGATAGAATCGACCTGGTGGCTTAAAGATTCTGGCGCGGAAAAGATTTCTGCACCGGTCATGATCTTTAAAGCTTCTGAAGACACCCGGGTTTGGAATCCCGGTGTGGACGCCGTGTGCGAAAAAATCCGAAACTGCGAAAGTCATTTAATCAAAGGTGGATACCACGAACTATTTCTGGAAGGCGATTCCATTCGTGGGCCTATCTTGAACAAACTTCTGTCCTTTTTTGAAAGGAACTAAATCCTTATGATCACTAATGGTAAAGTCATCAGTCTGGCGTATCGGCTTACTAACGATAAAGGGGAAGAGTTGGATAAGGCGACAAAAGCTGAGCCTTTCCATTATCTTCACGGCGCAAATCAGATCATACGCGGGCTAGAGTCTGCTCTGGAGTCCTTGAAAATTGGCGACAAGAAGCAGGTGACGATATCAGCCAAGGACGGCTACGGCGAACTCGATCCCAACCTGAAGTTCAGTTTAGAAAAATCGTCTTTTCCCAAAGACGTTGAGCTTGAAGTGGGCATGCAGTTCGAAGCCAACCTTTCTGACGAAGATGAGGAAGGGCGAGTCTTTACCATTGAATCCATCGCCGGTTCAAAAGTTCAAGTTGACGGCAACCATCCTTTGGCTGGAATGACTCTCCATTTCGACGTCGAAGTCTTGGGCGTGCGGGATGCAACCAAAGAAGAGATCGCCCACGATCATTCGCACGACGGTCAGGGCCACACCCACTAACGATTTCTAGCGAGAGAATCTTTTATAGAGCGTGTAAAGCGCATCACGGGCGCTCGTGCGGCCCATCGTGGCTGCAAACGGGATATTCCCGCCGAGCTCGCCAGCCATATAGTAGCGGGCATAGCCAGTTGAGTTTAGGTAAAACGTCGCGTTGACCGCTGATGAAGGAAAGATGGAGACGCGTTTTGATTGCCCGCTCTCAGTCTCGTAATTCACGTCCGGGGGTACGACGTTTCTTGGAATAGGTATGCCTTTAAAAACGACTTGAGTCTCTTTTTTGGCGCCCGTCTTCTCATTCCATGAAATTTCCATCAAATGACGAAACGAAAGGGTGGCGCCCAGGAATTCCCCGGCCTTGAGCCCGACAAAAGCGTGGAACGGAAAAGGAGAGATTTCAACTTTCCCTTTTATTAGTTCTCCGGATTTAACGTTAAATGGCAAAAACTCAATCATCGGATCAAAACCACCGGTCCGCTTTCCGTAACCGGCTACTTGGGTCAAAGACTGGGCAGCTTTCTCATAACCCTTTTCAACCACCGAAGAGTCGTCCATTGCCTGGCAAACGCCGTCTGCAATGTACCAAACTTCTTTTCTAGCAGTAGTAGCGACTGGAATTTTGCGCACTTCAGCAGTGAGACAAGGGCCGCACTCCTCAACCACTTCAAGAAGGTCCTTGCGAGCCGCTCTCCATTCGGTCTCCTTGAAATCAATCTCTTCAGCCGGATCGCCTTTGGCCTTAAGGCGCTTCATTTCAGCGTAAGTCTCAGCTTCCGCTTTTTCCAAGTCTGACAACCTGGCTTGGCATTCTTTGTTCTCTTTGCGCTTTGTAAAAAATTCAATCGAAGGCTGATTATTGGTCAACGCTGGCACTTCGCCCATAGGAGGGATGGCCATACCGTTAAAGGAGTCCTGGGCATAAACACTGGACGCTCCGGACACAAGCAGGCAAAGAGAAAAAGATTGGATTAATGATTTCAACGGAACCCCCACAACTTGGGTGTGACGCTAAAAGGACAGCGGACCATTTTCAAGCGCTCTTACTCTTTAGTGTTATCGGTTTTCTGCGGCTTTCGGCTGGGGCCGATAATCCAGGTTGCTTTTACGCGGGCCACTTCGGAATCGGAGGCATCGTAGATGGAGGCGGTAACCACATACGTAGTGTTTTCCTTAAGTTCCGGAATCAGATCGATTTCTGCCTGGACCGTAAGTGTGCCGCGCGACTTTTTCAGGTACTCGGTCTCTAATTTACTGACAATTCCCCGGTGGTTTTTTGGGATGGCGCTATTAATGGCAAGGCCTGTGGCCATTTCGCCTAAGTTGGTAATGGCAACGGCGTGAATGGATCGGAGGTGGTTTCTCACCGCGCGGCGGTCCCGAAGGACGGCTTTGCAGAACCCCGGGCGCAGCTCACGAATCTCAGCGCCAATGCTGCCCGAATAGGGAACGGCCATTCCCAGCAGGCGACTGAAGATCTGAGGGCCCTTAGGAAGCTTTTTTAATTTCTTCCATCCGCTGAGGATGCTTTCCGGGCCAAGGTTAGTCAGGGGGTTTTCTTTGAGCCATTTCGCTAAACGCATGGGATGTAACTAGAACCTTCTCGCCCGCTCTTCAAGGCGGTTCTGTTGGTCCGGCTGAAAATAAAAGCGCCTCCCCCGGTTTCCAGGGAAGGCGTGAAAATACGAAAGCTTAATGCACGTTGCAGGAAGCGATGGTTTGCTCGTCTTTCGAGTCTTTACTCTCTTTAAGGTATCCGTCTTCGTTGGCATCGATACGGAGGTGGCCGCCGATTTTATCGGTAAAGGTGATTGTGATGACTTTTTTCACTTCAGTAACGGTAGCTGAGGCGACGGATCGGTCAGGTTGGCTGTCGCCCGAAAAACTGACGCTCGCTTTGTTTTTGCCTTCGGTCCAGCTGGCGCTGACTTTGAACCAATGATCGCCACAGGTTACTGACCGCTCTGCCGAGAATGCAGTACCGCCTAAAAGAAACAGACTAAAAAAAAGTGTTTTTTGCATCGGGAACCTCCGTTTATAACGCAGTGCAATATAGTATTTGTATCCAAGGTTCAAATTAGGGAATGGTTAGTTCACCAAACGACCAGTAAGTGCCTGTTATTGCTATCCAAGAAAACGGAAATGAGGGTATAGAACTCTAGCTATGGTTGGGGTTTGGAGTCTTAGAGGGGAATTCTCAAATGAAAAAAGGGCATTCGGTTGTCTTTGTTCTGCTTGCTGTTTTAGGTTTCTTTGTCGGTTTCTCTGCTTTTGCAGACCCCCTCGTAGATCCCTATTCCCTTTTCCTTATTGGAGAGGTCAAAACCACTTCGCCTGACGGCAAATGGCTTAGTTCTTCGGTTTCTCTCATCAAACGGACGGCAATCCCTTTAGAGAGCCGGATAGAAATTCGGTCACTCGATCTTCAGAAGGATACTTCGGTTACCGAGCGAACCACCTTAATGAACGTGACGGGATCCAATTACGTGGTCACCGATAAAGAAGGTTCCTATTCGGGAACGGGCGCGTGGATCGGGGAACCCTGGAGATGGACGAATTGGCGCTATCAGGTCACGTTTCCCAAAGAGCACGGCGGCCTGGAAGGGGAAGACCACCTCGATGCCCACACGCTAAAAATGAGAAAGCGGTACTTCGACAATAAAGGGAAAACAGTCAGTCGAGTTTCCGCTGATTTTACGATGATTAGCGAAAAGGCTTATGAGTTGTTGGCCGCAAAGATAGATCCTTCGCTTCGCGCAGGGCACGCTGTTGTCGGGAAATAATTGAAGAATCGCCCTTTGTGCTGACTATCTAGACGTCCCGACAACAACTAATTCGTTGCAACCGATAGTTCGGCAGTTTTTCCTTCACTCCACATTTTTTCAAAACGGTCATGGTATCGCCGCACCACGGAGGGGTCATCAAGATAGAATTGGTTCTCTTGATTGTTGTTCGTGGCATTATTGGAATAGTTAAAAGAACCAGTCTCGAGCCGGGCATTGTCCACAATGGTGAATTTATTGTGCATGATGCCACGTTGCTTTCCGAACTTTACCGAAGCTCCGCCCTTGATCAATAGGTCGACCAGGGAGTGCTCTCCTTTGGACTGCTTTCTATCCACCACGACGCGCACCTTAATTTTCTTAGAGGCGACTAAGATCTCATGGACGATTTTAGGATGAGTGATGTCGTATACGGCGACGTCGAGAGTCTTTTGGGCTGTCTGCATGAACTTCCAAAGTTTGACGTCGCAAGGTTCATCGGGCGAAAAGCAGGCCTCCTTGTCTTTGGGCACGCCAACCATAGCGTCGGACGCTGCCCTTACCATCCACTCCAAGGGACCGTCGGCACGCTTTTTTGCTTGAGAGATTAGGCAAAAAACAAGAGAAGCAATCAAGAGGTAGATCTTAGGTGTCATCCTTAAGTCTCTACCATTACCGGAAGTTTGCGGCATCTCGTGATGCGGCGGAGTCAGGCCTACCGGCAGCGGTCCGTCACCAGCGCTACTAGGCCGGCCATGGTGTCTTTGATCGGATGGTCGGGAAGGCAACTCAATGCCTTTTCGGTGCGCAGACGAACCGCATTCAGCGTCCTAAAAATCCGTTTTCGATTTTCTAAATTTTCCCATAACGCCTTCACGGCATTGTAGGTGGAGGGGTTTAATCGCTGCCGCTTAAAGTCTGCGACTAGGCACTCTTTTACTTGAGGAGCTTCTTGAATCAACCACCAGCTAGCGCGGTTTAATTTGAATTCCGCAAGATCCGCCCAGGGGTCTTTTCCATCGTCACCGCGTAGATCGATAATGTCGTCACTAAACTGAAAAAGTTCACCAAAGGAACGTGCGAAGTGGCGAAACTGCTCAACCTCAATCTCTTTAGAAAGTAGGGGACCTACTAAAGCCGCCCATTCAAAGAGCGCAGCGGTCTTTAGGTGACTGATCTGAATAAACTCTTTCTCATCGGAAGGTATCCGAAAGCGCGTTTCTTTCTGGAGGAGTTCTCCTGCGGCGAGGTTGCGAATGGCGCCGCAGAGTTCTTGAACTAATGCTAATTCTCCCGTTGCGGACAATCTTGCTAGCGCATCGCTTAAGAAAAAGTCACCTGAGAGGACGGCCGTGGCGTTTCCATAAAGTCGGTTTGCGGTTGGCCCCCCTCGCCGACTTTCCCCCTCATCAACCACATCATCATGGAGTAGCGTAGCGGTATGCACGGCCTCAATCACCCAGGCAAATACTTCGAGTCTTTCTGCCGGGATACCAGCCCATTCCCCAAACCAAAAAACCCAG
>JAYVQZ010000298.1:0-24623 GCA_043776735.1 Deltaproteobacteria bacterium
GGAAAATCCGACACGATAAAACTCAAGCATTGAAAACTCAATCTTGTGAATCGGGGTATCGGGATCATCTCTAAAGGATCGGCAAATCTGGTAGATTGAGCATTGGTTTTGCGCCAATAGACGTTTCATCTCAATTTCAGGGGAGGTATGCAGCTCACCTTGTCCGCGGCTCCATTTCACCTGCAAACAGTCCAGGGTGCTTTCAAAGGCACCTGCCGGGACTAAGTGGTTGGTTGTGACTTCAATGTAGCCACGAGCATCTAAAAACTGCCGGATTTGCTTGAGGAAACTCGCCCATTGGTGAATTTTAGTTGGTCCATCCATCAGGGCGCAGGTTATATTCGTTTGGGAATCGGGGCAAACATTGACGAAAAAAAATGAAAGGTTGGAGGGCTTTTTACGAAAGAGGTTCCCCTCCTTATCCAGGCGCCATGCCCAAGAGGCCATTGAAAAGGGGCTGGTGACTACCCAAACCGGCGAGCGGCTTTCTAAGGGAAACCGAGAATTCTTACCCGAGAGCCTTAATTTTGAGCCGTTAGAGGAATTTATTTCGACTCTGAGGCACGGAAATAGCGAACTCAATGTGGGGCTTATTCTGGACAGGGCTGATTTTTGCGTCGCGGACAAGCCGTCGGGTGTTCCCACCCATCCCCTCTCTCTATTTGATACCCGCACGCTAACTCATTGGGCGTTTTACCGATTCCCAGAATTAAAAAAAGAATTTGATACGATTCAGCCAACCGTCACTCCCCACCGTCTTGACACGGGGACTTCAGGCATTGTGTTGGTTGCCAAGACTCAAGCCGCATTTGCCACTTGGCGCGAGCGGTTTCGGCGAAAAGAGATCCAAAAAGAGTATCTTGCCTGGTGCTGGGGGGCTCCGCAAAAGGAGCGGTATGAAGTGGCAAATACCGTGGGGCATGACTCTAGAGATATTCGAAAGATGAAAGAGGGCCGGGAAGGAGATGCAGGAATTCGTTCGCCCTGTTTGCGCGCCAAAAGTACGGTCGAAGTGGTCCAAACAGGCAAGGGTCGGTTTCTTGCCAAAGTGACTTGCCTAACGGGAGTTACCCATCAAGTCCGCGTCCATTGCGCTGGTCTAGGTTTCCCCTTGTTGGGCGATGCGCTTTACGATCGCGATTATGCCCTGCGAACTGAAAAAATTTCTCCTCACGAGTTAAGAGCCGTTCGACTCAGCGGCGAGGGTTTTGATTTTACTGCTCCGGCAACAACGTTCCGTAAAAAGTACTAAGATGAATTCGGCGACGAAATGGGAGACTCAGATCGTTCTTATCGGTGCAGGGAACGCCCACTTGGTCTTTCTCAAAAAATGGCGCATGGCTCCTGTGGCTGGAGTCTCGGTGGTTTTAATCAGTCCTACCGATACGATCCCCTATTCGGCAATGATTCCTGGATTTTTAGCTGGGGAGTACGCTGCTTCAGAAATTTCCATCGATCTCGTACGTCTGTGCCGATCGGCGAATGTCCGATTGCTAACCCAAGGACAGGTCGTCTCTATCCAACCAGAAAAAAATACGATCACGCTCTCGCACCGTCCCTATGAACTCAGTTACGATCTGCTTTCTCTCAATGTGGGGGCCATGCCGTCGGGAGCAGGGATAGTTAGTACTGCTAGCACCTTTGCGTTGCGGCCTATCGCACAGTTTTTACTCGCGCTACCGACAATTGACGAAAAAATGCATCGGGCTGGAAAAACAAACATATTAGCGATCTGTGGCGCTGGGCCATCGGGATGTGAAATTGCCTGCGCCTTGGCTAGTCGCTACGAGAGTCAAAACGCTGAGATTCATCTTTTTGACGTGAAAAGCCATCCGATGGCTCAATTTCCCAGAGCAGCTGGGCGGTGGTTTCTAGAACGATTAAAAAAACAAGGAATACAATTTCATCCTTCGGCTGAGGTGAAGATCCAGGGCGATGCTCTTTTAAGCTGGGGCGCTAGCCAGACTATGGAGGCTGATGTCGTTGTCCTCGCCACGTCACCAGAGGCAAGCGCATTGCCTAAGGCCTCTGGAATTTCTCTCACTAAAGACGGTTTTGTAAGGGTGAAGGCTACGCTTCAATCCCTTTCCCATGAAAATATCTTTGCCGTTGGGGATTGCACGGCAATAGAGGGTCGGGAAAGTCTTCCTAAGAACGGGGTCTATTCGGTAAGAATGGGAGAGGCCCTCTTTGAAAGTGTAGTGGCAAAGCTGAGAAATCTACCAATGCCCTCCTACCGCCCCCAAAAAGGTTACCTGGCGATTTTAAATGGCGGTAAGGGAAAAGGTCTTTTGATACGAGGGCCGTTGGTCTTTTCGGGGTCTTGGCCGCGCCGTCTTAAAAATAAAATTGATAAAAGTTGGGTATCAGGATTTGAACCTTCGCCAATGCCTACCGAACTTCTCCCCCCTAGATGTAATGGCTGTGGCGCTAAAGTTCCTGCCTCCGTTTTAAAAAATAGCCTGGACGGACTGTCAAAAGGAGAAGACCAGCCCACAAGCGCTACCGGCTGGCGTGAGGACGCTGCGATAGAAAAAAGTGCGGGCGAGGATCACGTCAATCTTTCGACGGTTGATTTTTTGCCTTCGTTTATCGATGACCCCTTTCGTTTCGGAAAGATCACTGCGGCTCATTGTTTGAGCGATATTTACGCCATGAACGGCGAGCCGCGTTCCGCCTTGGTAATCCTAATCTTGCCGTGGGGAAAGGGGCGACTTCAGGAGTCCCTATTTAAAGAGGTGATGTCGGGAGTTCAATCGCTTTGCCGAAAAGAGGGGGTCATGATTCGGGGCGGCCACACTGGGGAGGGAGAATTGCTTAGCTTGGGTCTAAGTGTCTCTGGCGTTGCCAAGCAATCGCAGCTCTTTTTAAAGAGCGGCTTGCGGCCAGGCGATCATCTGGTACTTACCAAAAAGATTGGAATGGGAACTTTATTGGCCGGTTGGATGCGAGGGCTAGTATCGGCCCATGCTTTTGAGGAAGGGTTGGCAGAGATGGAAAAAAGCAATTACCTAGCGCGGGATGTCTTTCAACAGTGCGGAGTGGGTGGCGCCACCGATGTCACCGGATTTGGTCTTGTGGGACACTTGTCGGAAATGCTCCAATTGAGCGGGGTTTCAGCAGAGATCTTCCCTAGTAAAGTGCCGCTGCTTTCTAGTTTTAATGAACTAAGTGGCTCGGGAATTCAAAGCTCTCTCTACCCAGAAAATTTGAAATTCCAGAACCAATGTGTGGGGAATGCGGCCCATTTCCCCTGCCTTTTTGACCCGCAAACTTCGGGCGGTTTGTTGGGGGCCATCCCCGATCGCCACTGGAAGTTATTTCAGTCAAAAGCATCGTCGTCGGGGCTCTTTTATTCCGAGGTTGGATCTGTGGACAACTCTTCTTTGGGCAAGATAACTATCAGCGAAATTTAAAGCGTTTGTTTGGGCTAAAAAAGGAAATAAAAAAGCCCGGCAGCAAAGCTACTGGGCTTCTTAAATCGTTTTTAAGGACTAGAGCTTGGCTTCGGCATTCAACGCTTCTTCGTCGTCGATAGCCGTCGGAATCTCAAGCAACTCTTCTTCGGTCTGCTCCGCTTCCTGAACATCGATAGTCACCCGTCGGTAAACATCGATACCAGTTCCAGCAGGAATGAGTCGTCCCATGATGACGTTCTCTTTCAAGCCGCGTAGCCGATCGATCTTTCCCTGGATGGCCGCCTCGGTAAGTACCTTGGTGGTCTCTTGGAAAGATGCTGCCGAGATAAAGCTCTCAGTGCTCAAAGAGGCTTTGGTGATACCAAGGAGTAAAGGGGCTGCTTGAGCTGGCTTTTTGCCCAACTTTTTCACCCGTTCATTTTCCTCTTCAAAACGCCACTTTTCGATGTGCTCGCCAAGTAAGGTGTCGGTATCGCCTGGATCCGTAACTCGAACGCGTTTGAGCATCTGACGAACGATAAGCTCAATGTGCTTATCGTTGATGCGCACACCCTGCAGACGATAAACTTCCTGGACTTCGTCCACTAGGTATTTCGCCAAGGCCTTCTCGCCAAGGATCTGCAAAATATCATGCGGATTGGCAGCGCCGTCCATTAAGGCTTCGCCGGCTCTTACGTGGTCGCCGTCCCGGACACTGATGTGCTTACCCTTGAGAATTAAATACTCTTTAGGTTCGCCATGCTCAGGAGTGATGATGACCTTACGTTTGCCTTTGCTGTCCTTACCAAAGGAAACCACGCCATCGATTTCTGCGATTGCGGCAGTCTCTTTAGGTTTGCGGGCTTCGAAAAGCTCGGCCACACGAGGAAGACCTCCGGTGATGTCCTTAGTTTTTGTTGTCTCTCTCGGAATTTTCGCAATGGCGTCACCCGACATCACATCTTCCCCGTCCGACACTGTGATATTGGCACCGAGAGGGAGGAGGTAGGTGGCTCGAGGACTCTTTTTCGCGTCTTTGTCCGTAAGAGTCGGATCCACAACCAAGATGCGAGGTCGGAGATCGGTGTCACGCGAGTCAATAATTACGCGGCGGCTTAGGCCGGTAACTTCATCGACTTGCTCAGAGACCGACATACCTTCCGTGATATCGATAAAGGAAATCTTACCGCCCTGCTCGGTTAGAACGGGAACCGTATAAGGATCCCAGTTCGCCACAACCTGGCCGCGTTTCACTCTTTCGCCGTCTTTAATATTAAGGCGCGCTCCGTAAACGATAGGATATCGTTCCCGTTCGCGACCGGTCTCATCCAAGATGGTGATCTCACCATTTCGGTTCATGGCGGTGAAGGTTCCGTGCCGATCTTTTACCGTGTTCACACGAATCAACTTCACGATTCCGTCATGACGGACTTCAAGAGAACTCTGTTCAGCTCGCCGACTCGCCGTTCCTCCCACGTGGAAGGTACGCATGGTCAGCTGGGTACCGGGTTCACCGATACTCTGCGCCGCAATGATGCCGGCCGCTTCGCCAATGTTCACTAAATGTCCGCGAGACAAGTCTCGACCATAGCAGAGGCAGCAGATGCCGGCCTTCAATCGACACGTTAAAGCAGAACGGATGATGACTTTTTCGATGCCAGCCTCTTCAACAAGCTGGACCTTCTCTTCATCAATCATCTCACTCAGTTTTACGAGTGTCACACCAGTGTACGGATCTTTGATGTCATCGAGGGCCACGCGACCAAGGATACGGTCGCCGATAGCTTCAATGACTTCGCCGCCTTCAATCAGTGCCGAAATCTCGATACCGTCGGAGGTTTTGCAATCCACTTCACTGACTACGATATCCTGGGCTACGTCGACTAAACGACGAGTCAAATATCCGGAATGCGCTGTTTTAAGAGCGGTATCGGCCAAACCTTTTCGGGCTCCGTGAGTCGAAATGAAGTATTGGAGAGCATCCAACCCTTCACGGAAATTCGCAGTAATCGGAGTCTCAATGATTTCGCCAGACGGACGCGCCATAAGACCGCGCATACCTGCTAACTGACGAATCTGAGCCGCACTACCTCGGGCTCCGGAATCGGCCATCATGTAAATGGAGTTCAGACTCGCAATGGAGACAGTCTTGCCATCTTTGTCTTTGGTCTTTTCAGTCGACAGCTCTTCCATCAACTCTTCAGCGATCTGTTCGGTAACTTGCGCCCAGATGTCGATGACTTTGTTGTAACGTTCGCCGTCGGTGATCAAACCTTCGATGTACTGATTCTGGATCTCTTGAACTTCGGTATAGGCGTTATCAAGGAGCTCTTTTTTCCGCTGCGGGATTTTCATGTCCTGCATGCAGATACTAATGCCTCCTTTTGTCGCGTATTCGAAGCCTAACGTCCGCAGGGTGTCGGCAAGAATAACCGTGCGTTTTGTTCCTGTGGCTCGATAGGTTCCGTCCATCAAAGCCGAGAGAGCTTTCTTGTCCATCACTCGATTGTAATTATCGAACGGGATCTGAAGTGGCACGATTTGCCGAAGGATCAAACGACCAGGAGTCGTTTCGTAACGCTTCATCTTTCCGTCAGCATCAGTAAGCCGGCAGATGATCTTCGCATGAAGATCAAGCTCACCAACCTCATGAGCGTAAATCGCCTCATCAGGATTAGCGAAGGTCTTGCCTTCCCCTTTTTGATTAATGCGCTGTTGGGTCATGTAATAGACGCCCAACACGATATCCTGCGTCGGATCGATAATCGGTTTACCGAATGCGGGAGAGAGAATGTTATTGGTCGACATCATCAAGACGCGCGCTTCCAATTGAGCTTCTACGCTCAAGGGAAGATGCACGGCCATCTGGTCGCCGTCGAAGTCGGCGTTAAAAGTAGCGCAAACCAGAGGATGAAGCTGAATAGCTTTTCCTTCGATGAGCACTGGCTCGAACGCTTGGATACCAAGACGATGGAGAGTCGGAGCGCGGTTCAAGAGGATAGGGTGTTCTTTCACCACTTCTTCTAGAATGTCCCAGACCTCTTCCTTCTCTTTTTCCACCATCTTCTTCGCACTCTTGATCGTGGTTACATAACCGCGCTCTTCAAGTTTGTTGAAAATGAATGGTTTGAAAAGTTCCAAGGCCATTTTCTTAGGCAGACCGCATTGGTGCAGCTTAAGTTCAGGACCCACGACGATCACGGAACGACCCGAGAAGTCGACGCGCTTTCCAAGTAAGTTCTGTCGGAAACGACCCTGCTTACCTTTCAGCATGTCCGAAAGAGAACGCAGCGGACGTTTGTTCGGACCCGTAAAGGTCCGACCACGACGGCCGTTGTCGAAAAGGGCATCCACGGCCTCCTGAAGCATCCGTTTTTCGTTACGGATGATGATTTCAGGGGCGTTAAGTTCTTGAAGGCGTTTCAAACGGTTGTTCCGGTTGATAACCCGACGATAAAGATCATTCAGATCGGAGGTGGCAAAACGACCGCCATCCAACGGCACCAAAGGACGTAAATCCGGAGGAATCACCGGGATTACATCAAGCATCATGTTCTCAGGACGATTTCCCGAGTTTTTAAACGCTTCAACGACTTTCAACCGTTTGGCCAAAGCCTTTTGAATGGTTTCGCTCGAGGTTTTAGAAAGGGCCAAGCGGATGTCGCGGGCCAAAACTTCAACATCGATCTCTTTCAACATGTCGCGAACGGCTTCGGCGCCCATTGCGGCTTTGAAATCCTGTTTGAACTCTTTGCGTGCGGCGGTATTTTCGTCCTCGGAAAGCACTTCTCCCTTTTTGAGAGTGGTCTTTCCAGCGTCCATCACTACGTAGGCTTCGCAATAAAGCACTCGCTCAAGATTCTTCAAGCTGATATCGAGCATCGCGCCGATACGGCTAGGAAGACTGCGCAAGAACCAAATATGAGCCACAGGAGTTGCCAATTCAATGTGGCCAAGTCGTTCGCGACGGACCTTAGATTGAATGACTTCTACACCGCACTTCTCACAAACCACTCCGCGATGCTTCATGCGCTTATATTTGCCGCAGATGCATTCGTAATCTTTTACCGGTCCAAAAATCTTGGCGCAGAAAAGACCATCCCGCTCAGGTTTGAACGTTCGGTAGTTGATGGTCTCTGGCTTTTTAACTTCGCCATATGACCAAGAACGAATCTTCTCTGGACTAGCCAGAGAGATCTTTACCGCTTTAAACGAAAGCGGATCTTTGGGTTTGTCGAAAAAATTTAAGAGGTCTTTCATAGATTTGCGTCCTCCATAAGCTCGATGTCGAGACCCAAGCTCTGAAGTTCTTTCACTAAGACGTTAAAGGATTCTGGTAAGCCTGGTTCGAGCACGTTCTCACCCTTGACGATGGTTTCAAACATCCGAATACGACCGGCTACGTCATCCGACTTCACCGTAAGGAGTTCCTGCAAGCAATAGGCAGCGCCGTACGCTTCAAGTGCCCATACTTCCATTTCTCCAAGACGCTGTCCGCCGAACTGAGCTTTTCCACCTAGCGGCTGCTGAGTGACTAAGCTGTAAGGTCCAATACTACGGGCATGAATCTTTTCATCGACCAAGTGATGGAGCTTCAAGACGTACATCACGCCAACGGTGACATCATGCTTGAAGGTCTCTCCAGAACGGCCATCGAAAAGGATCTGCTGGCCATTGGTGTTTAATCCAACTGCCTTTAGCGCGTCTTCAATCTCAGTTTCTTTGGCGCTGTCGAACACGGGGCTTGCCATGTGCATGCCTCGTTTCATCCGCTGCGCAATTATCCTGAGCGAATCCGCACTCAAATCATCCAACTCTGCCAATTGGCCCTTTGAGACAAAAAGCTTTTTGAGAAGGTTGCGGACGTGGGTAGCATTGGCTTCATTCCAAGCCTCTAATGCCTCGGTCATCTGCTTTCCAACTTCAAAGCCAGCTCGCCCCAAATGAGATTCAAGAATCTGTCCGACGTTCATACGAGAAGGAACGCCAAGCGGATTCAAGACGATCTGAACGGGACGCCCGTCTTCCATATAAGGCATGTCTTCCATGGGGAGAACTCGGGAAATAACGCCCTTGTTTCCATGGCGTCCAGCCATTTTATCGCCCACGGAGATACGTCGCTTGATGGCTACATAAACCTTAACCATTTTGATGACGCCAGGAGGCAACTCATCGCCCTTTTTAAGCTTCTTAATTTTCTCGTCAAAGACAGTCCGAATGGTTTGGATCTGAGCGTCCACTGCCGAAAGAGTCGTACCCACTTGGTATTCCGCATCCGAAGAGAGCGGAATATGCCGAAGAAGATCGTAATGAATCGTTTCGTACTCGGCTTCGGTGATGTCCTGACCCTTTTTAAGAATCTGGTTTTCACCCGTTGAGTCGAGCAATTTCCCAGTGGTCTGTTGTCCCACGATGAGAGCGGAAACTTTGGTTTTTGCAGCCTCTTGGATGATGCGGACTTCCGTCTGCTCATCTTTGCGGATGCGCCCCTCTTCGTCTTCCACCAGACGTGCGGTACGCTCGTCTTTATCCGCTCCCTCACGGGAGAAGACTTGAGCGCCGATAACCGTTCCGACGATACCTGGAGATACTCTGAGCGAAGTGTCTTTAACGTCGCCTGCTTTTTCGCCGAAGATGGCTCTCAGGAGCTTTTCTTCGGGAGAGAGCTGAGTCTCACCCTTCGGAGTGATTTTACCAACGAGAATGTCGCCAGGTTTCACTTCCGCGCCGATTCGCACGATGCCCGAGCTATCCAAGTTCATCAGCTGTTCTTCGCTGACGTTAGGAATGTCGCGGGTGACCTCTTCTTTGCCGAGTTTAGTGTCGCGAGCTACACATTCGAACTCTTCAATATGAATCGAAGTGAAGGTGTCCTTCTCAACTAGCTCTTCGCTGAGGAGAATAGAATCTTCAAAGTTGTAACCGCACCAAGGCATGAACGCGACGAGGATGTTCTGGCCCAAAGCCAACTCACCCATATCGGTTGCAGGGCCATCGGCCAAAACTTGACCTTTTTCAACCTTTTCGCCCGCCTTCACGATGGGCTTTTGGTTAACGCAGGTGTTCTGGTTCGAACGGCGGTACTTGATCAGATTATAAATATCTACGCCAGGACCCTTGGTCGCATCGGTTCGCACCACAATTCGAGTGGCATCGACGAAATCAATGATTCCCTGATGTTTAGCAACGACAGTTACGCCCGAGTCACGAGCTACGAGCTTTTCCATGCCCGTGCCTACGATAGGAGCATGCGTCCTAACGAGGGGTACTGCCTGACGCTGCATGTTAGAGCCCATCAGAGCGCGGTTCGCATCATCATTCTCAAGGAATGGAATCAGCGAAGCGGCGATCGAAACGAGCTGATTCGGCGAGACGTCCAAAAGATCCACGTCCTCACCGCGGGCAAGGATGGTTTCTCCCTGTCTGCGGGCCGGAACAAAATCGGGAATGACTCGTCCGTCTTTAACCGGCACCGTCGCCTGAGCGATAGTGTGGTTTTCTTCTTCTAGAGCGGAGAAGAACACGACGTCTTCAGAAACTTTACCGTTCTCAAGCTTTCGGTAAGGAGTCTCAATAAAGCCGTAATCATTCACCCGGCCAAAAGTGGACAGTGAAGAAATTAAACCAATGTTTGGACCTTCAGGGGTCTCAATCGGGCAAATACGACCATAATGGGTAGAATGAACGTCGCGGACTTCGAAGCCGGCTCGCTCGCGAGTCAAACCTCCGGGTCCCAAGGCGCTCAGACGACGCTTATGCGTAACCTCCGAGAGAGGGTTGGTCTGATCCATGAACTGAGAAAGCTGGGAACTACCAAAAAACTCTTTCACCACAGCCGACACAGGCTTTGCGTTGATAAGGTCATGAGGCATCAGCGTTTCGACATCCTGTAAGCTCATACGTTCGCGAATAGCGCGTTCCATACGAACCAAACCGATGCGGAACTGATTCTCTAACAGTTCACCGACGGCACGAACCCGGCGATTTCCCAAATGATCGATGTCATCAATCTGGCCTTTGCCATTCTTGAGTTCCACCAGGTATTTCACCACAGCAAGGATATCTTCCTTGGTGAGGGTGGTGTGATCGAGAGGGGTTGTGAAGCCAAACTTATGGTTGATCTTCAAGCGGCCAACACGCGACAACTCGTATTTGGTCGGATCAAAGAACAAGCCTTCAAAAAGAACCTGTGCTGTTTCAAGCGTTGGGGGATCCCCAGGCCGTAAACGGCGATAAATTTCAATCAACGCCTCTTCCTTAGTATCAATCTTATCTTGTACCAAGGTATCGCGCAGATACGTTCCGACATTAATTCGGTCCGTGTAAAGGATTTTGAGCTCCTGGATTTTGCGATCGGCGAGGAGATCCAACTTATCGTCGGTGACCTCTTCGTTGCATTCCAATAGAACTTCGCCGGTTTCTAGGTCGACAACGTCGACGGCGCAGAACTTCCCGATCATGAATTCCCGTTCAATCGGGAACTTCTTGATCTTCGCCTCTTCAATCTTCTTTAGAAGGGTTTGAGTGAACTTCTTGTTTTTCTCAACGACAACTTTTCCGCTCTCATCAAGCCAATCGTAGTTGGCTCGTTGACCGGAATAAAGCTTCGGTTCGAAGTTAAGAAGGAGTTTTCCGCCCTTAGCAAGAGTGACGGTCTCACTGTCGTAGAAGTAGGAGAGCAATTCTTCTACGGTGTAGCCCAACGCCTTGAGGAGCACTGTGACGTGCAACTTTCGACGACGGTCAATGCGAACATAAATGATGTCTTTGTGGTCGAATTCAAAATCCAACCAAGAACCGCGATAAGGAATGATGCGAGCCGAGTAGAGGAGTTTTCCACTGCTATGCGAGGATCCTTTATCATGGTCAAAAAACACGCCAGGAGAGCGATGAAGCTGACTGACCACAACACGCTCAGTGCCATTGATGATGAAACTTCCGCGATCAGTCATTAAAGGGATTTCTCCCAAGTAGACCTCTTGCTCCTTAACGTCCTTGATGCTTCGGGTCTGGGTCTGCTCATCGACATCCCAAACTTCAAGGCGAACCGTTACCTTAAGGGGGGCAGCAAAGCTCATCCCACGGCTACGGCACTCATCAACATCGTACTTTGGGGTTTCCAAAGTGTAAGACTCGAATTCGAGGCTCGCCGTGTTGTTAAAATCGTGAATAGGGAAGACCGACTTAAATACACCCTGAAGACCCGTGGTTTCCCGTTTTGCTGCCTGGGTCTCAGACTGCAGAAATTTCTCGTACGATTTCTTCTGAACTTCAATTAGATCAGGGATTTCAATACGGGGAGGAAATTTACCAAACTCTTTACGGAATCGCTTCTGGTCAAAAAAGCGCATAGACGTCGACATGTCTTAACCCCATTTCAATGACCAGCCGTTCGGGAATGCGGACGGCTTGAGTAACCGAAAATAAGAATACGGAGAACCAAGATAGATCCATCCCCTGTTTTTTTAAGGAATTGATATTTTGGTTCTCCGAATTAAAGTAATTTAATTCGAATCGAAATTATTTCAATTCGACTTTGGCGCCTACAGCTTCAAGCTTCTTCTTGATCTCTTCGGCTTCCTTTTTGCTAATTCCCTCTTTCAGGGTCTTAGGGGCGCCTTCGACGAGATCTTTAGCTTCTTTCAATCCAAGCGTCGTGAATCCACGAATTTCTTTAATGACTTGCACCTTCTGGGCGCCGCCATCCGTCAATACGACGTCGAAAGCCGTTTTCTCTTCCGCTGGAGCAGCAGCAGCTCCACCAGTTACAGCAACTGCAGCTGGTGCCGCGGCGCTTACGCCGTAGCGCGTTTCAAACTTTTTTACAAACTCAGAAATGGCTAACAGGTTCGCGCCATCAAAATACTCAAATACCTGTTCCTCGGAAACTGCCATGGACTTACTCCTCCTACATTAAATTTATGACTGGGACTCTTTCTCTTTTTTGGCCTGCAAGGCCCCAAGCGCATATCCCAAACGGCGCGGGGCATCTTGAAGAGCATGAAGAAAACTTGTGGGGGCCGCTTTGAGTGCCCAGAGGAAGCTGACGAGAAGCTCGTTTCTTCCAGGCAACTTCGAAAGCGCCGTAAATTGACTGGCACTCATTACTTGGCCTAAGGCCACGCCAGATTTTACTTTAAGATCAAAATTCTCTTTTCCCGCCCATTCGCAAATGGCTTTGGCGGTGAGGACAGCATCTCCGTCGCCATAGACGACTAGAGTGGGGCCCGTAAGGTGCTCGTTAACTGCCCCATAAGGGGTAGTGGCGAAGACTTTTTTGGCCAAAGTGTTTTTGACCACCTTGACGCTGACCTGTTGTTTCGACAAACTTAGTCGAAAAGAGGTCATTTGTTCGACCGTGAGCTTGTTGAAAGAGACGAGCGCCATTGCCTGCGACTTCGCAATTCCACTAGTAAATTCAGAGACAAAAGCCTCTTTTTGTGTCCGGTTCAACGCAAACTCCCCGAAATGTAAACAAACATTTAAAGCCTTAAATCTTTCTCACGTCAAGCGTGATTAAGCGGTCTGAGAAGAGTTAACCAATGCTGTGGAATCCAAAATGATTCCAGGTCCCATCGTAGGGGCAATGGCAACTTTTCGTATATAGACACCTTTTGAAGTGGCCGGCTTGGCCTTAAGCACGGCATCAAAAAAGGTCATGAAGTTCGTTTTGAGTTTTTCAGGTCCAAACGATTTCTTTCCAATGATGGCGTGCAGCACTCCAGCCTTTTCCACTTTGTATTCAACTTTACCCAGCTTCTGTTCCTTTACTGCCTTACCAATTTCGGTAGTCACAGTGCCGGTCTTTTTGTTGGGCATTAAACCTTTGGGTCCTAAAATCTTCGCCAATTTGGTGAGGTCTTTGAGACTGTCTGGAGTGGTTAGGACGCGATCAAAATCTAACCATCCGCCAGTGATTTTCTCCATCATGTCATCGTTACCGACGAAATCGGCACCGGCTTCCCGAGCTTCGCGTTCGGCATCTCCACGAACGATACAAAGTACGCGGACAGGTTTTCCTAATCCATTAGGAAGTACCGTGGCACCTCGGACCATTTGGTCCGACTGCTTTGGGTCGACACCGAGGTTAATGCAAACCTCAATGGACTCGTCAAATTTTCGGTTTTGAAAGGAATCGACGATTTTTAAAGCGTCATCCAATGAATATTTTTTGCCAGCCTCTACCTTGGCGGCGTTAGCACGGTAGATCTTTCCTGCGTTAGTTTTCACTGCTTACCTCTGTCAGGTTCAAACGACGGTTAAGTCTCCCTGAGTTTTCTTACATTCCTGTGACTTCAAGTCCCATGCTGCGAGCCGTGCCAGCCACCTGACTCATCGCCGATTTAAGGTCAATGGTGTTAAGGTCCGGCATCTTTGTCTTAGCAATCTCTTCGACCTGCGCCTTCGTTACGGTTCCCACCTTAGTTTTATTGGGAACGCCCGAGCCCTTCACGATTTGGGCCGCTTTTTTCAGCAGCTCAGCAACCGGAGGGGTCTTGGTAATAAACGTAAATGAGCGGTCTTGGAAAATGCTAATTACGACCGGAATCACCATTCCGTTTGCATTTTGCGTGCGCGCATTAAATGACTTACAGAACTCCATGATGTTGACGCCGTGCTGACCGAGCGCGGGACCAACTGGGGGCGAAGGATTGGCCTTGCCTCCAGGAATCTGCAGCTTCACCATTGCTGTTAACTTTTTCATCTCTACTCCTCAAAAAACCAACAAAAATTCAATTCTTCTCTACTTGGACGAAATCTAGTTCTACCGGCGTCGAACGGCCAAAAATGCTGACCATAACCCGAAGCTTGCCTTTATCCGGCTTAACTTCTTCCACAACACCGTTGAAGTTTACGAACGGTCCATCCACGACCCGGACGCTCTCGCCTTCTTCGAACTGCACCTTTGGGCGGGGCTTCAACGTTCCCTGCGCCATCTGATTGGTGATGCGTGCAACCTCTTCCTCCGGAACCGGGGGCGGCGTCAATGCATTCCCAACAAATCCTGTAATTTTTGGTGTGCTTTTCACCAAATGCCAGGTGTTATCGTTCAAAATCATCTTCACAAGCATGTAGCCTGGGAAAAACTTGCGACTCGTGGTCTTTTTCTCGCCACGCACTAATTCGATTACGTTTTCAGAGGGGATTAGGGCTTCAGCGAAGAATTTCTCCATCTTCTGCTGCCTGACTCGTTCTTTAAGGGCCAAACGAGCCTTTTGCTCAAAACCACTATAGGTATGCACGACATACCACCGAACGTTCTCGTCGCTACCCGCACTGCCAATAATCTGGACTTCAGCGTTAGGGGAGGTCGAGGCGTTGGACTCTTCCGTCTTAGCAACTTCAGTGGCAGGAGTTACGTTCTGTTCGTTCGTGCTTCCTGGAACCGAATTCTGATTGTTTTCCTGACTGCTCACCGTTCTGTATCCTTTTAGTCGAAATCTTTAAGTGTTGAGAAGGTAGCTAATGACGTGACCCCATATCAGGTCAAATCCCGCTAAAATGAAGCTGCAAATCAAGATGCAAATGAGCACCACGGTGGTGGATTTCACGACGTCGTCGCGAGTCGGCCAAGTCACTTTTTTCAGCTCACTGACAACCTCATCCATCACCTGATTCACTCTGGCGTGACGGAACAAAACTGCGAACAAAATAGCGGCTAAAACCACTGGGAGTGCTTCTCGCAAAACTCCTACAGCTGCATAGCGACGGATGGCGTAGAAGGTGTGGTGTGTCCACTCTAATAACGAGCGGGACAGGAACCATAGCACCGCGCTACAGACCATATAGAATGCCAATATGAGTTTTCTATTGTCCATGATTGCGGGACACTCTGCCCCAAGCGTTAAAAAAATTCAAGAAAATGAATGAGTAAATGCTCGTATCCTAAAATTTTTTTGAACTACTGGCGCTGGAACGTTACCCTTCCTCCGTTGATGATTTTCGGCCAAAAAGGGCGAAAACCGCTGAAACAAAATCTTTTAGTGACTCTATATAGAGGAGAAGTGGTCGCGGGGGTAGGGAAAGCCTGCGTATCTTCTTGGCAAGGCACTAAAGAAGACGATATTTAGAGCAGAACTTCCAAATATCGTTGAGTTTTCGGGGGCATTTTCTAGGGAAACTTATGGCAGCTAAGGTAAATCTCGAATTCAAATCCCTCTCACCCTCCAACGATTCGGTGGCCTTTCTTACCTTGAACCGTCCCGGTGCGTCGAACGCCTTAGACGGCGAAATGATTAGAGAAATTACGGAGTCTTTGGCTCAAGTTAAACAGCGAGGTTTGAGCTGTCGAGCTCTTGTTCTCCAGGGGGAAGGTAAGAACTTCTGCGCCGGTGCGGACCTAGAGTGGATGGAGCGTTCTAAGGAGTTGGGGCTAGCGGCCAATCGAAAAGAGGCAGACGAGCTTTCCTGTCTATTTAGGGCTCTATACGAACTCGAAACCCCCTCTTTAGCGATGGTTCATGGGGCGGTTTATGGTGGTGGTGTCGGTCTGGTGGCCTGTTGTGACTATGTTTTGGCGGCTGAAACGACGAAGTTTTGCCTTAGTGAGGTGCGGGTGGGGCTGGCGGCTTCAGTAATTCTCCCCTTTCTTCACCTCAAGATGCACGCTGGTTTTTTAAGGCGTTATGTCCTCTCAGCGACGGTTTTTGACGCAGAAGAGGCCAGGCATGCGGGGCTAATTGCCCTTGTGGTCGATGAAGATCAGAGGGGGCAGACTCTAACGGCGGAAATAAATGCGCTCTTAAGTGGAGAGCCGACCGTGCAGCGTATCTTTAAAAGAAACCATAGATTGCTTCTGGAACAAGACGCTGGCTGGCTTAAGCGGCAGTGTGAACTTGGAGCCGCCACCATCGCAGCGGCAAGGGTCTCGGCGACCGGGCAAGAAGGTTTTCGGGCCTTCTTTGAAAAACGAAAACCAAATTGGGCAGTGAAGATCTCTTAAAGGAAGCTACAGAATGAAACCTACGGCAACAGAGGATCCTAAGATCCAGAATCGCAAAGCCATGGAGGCGCTTCTGGTTCGACTAAAAGCGGCCTTTAAGACTGCCAACGACGGTGGCGGAGAAAAGTACAACGATCGGCATAAAAAGCGAGACAAGTTTTTACCCAGAGAACGGATTGAACGACTCTTAGATCCGGGTTCCTACTTTCTTGAACTCATGCCTTTGGCAGGCCACGAAATGCCCGGTGAAATGACTGGGGGGGGGGTGGTCGCTGGAGTAGGAGTGGTCTCTGGATCTCCGTGGCTCATCATTGCCAACGAATCCACAGTGAAGGCAGGGGCCATCGGTAAGATTGGCGTGCAGAAGCTTACCCGCCTTGCCACCGTGGCCATGGAAAATAAACTTCCCGTCCTCTACCTCGTGGAATCGGCGGGGCTTGAACTACCCACACAAGGGGAGACTTTCATTCCCACCGGGCGCGAGTTTCGAGATCTGGCGCGAAGATCCAAAGAGCGCCTGCCTACCATTGCGATCGTGTTTGGAACTTCTACCGCCGGAGGCGCCTACCTGCCTGGCATGTCGGATTATGTGATTTTGGTTCGTGATAAAGCTCACGTGTTTTTAGCCGGCCCACCCTTGGTTCGCATGGCAACCGGGGAAGTGATGGATGAAGAAAGTCTCGGAGGTGCCGAGATGCATGCAACGAAATCGGGACTGGGAGATTTTCTAGCCGATGACGAAGCGCAGGCGCTAGGAATGGCGCGGGAGCTGGCAGGGCACATCCGACGAGTCGGCACTTTTGCCTCGCCCGGTCCATCCGTCGCTCCCGATCAAGATCCTGAAGAACTGCTTGAGATTCCCTCTGCCAACAAGCGCATCCCATTTGAAGCGCGAGAGGTATTGGCTCGTGTGGTGGACGGGAAAAGTTTTTTTGAATTTAAGCCGCTGTACGGAAGTACGTTGGTGACAGGTTGGGCCAGAGTCCACGGATTCCCCGTTGGGATTTTAGCAAATAACGGCGTCTTAGATGCGCAATCGGCAGCAAAAGGGGCGCAGTTTATTGCGCTATGCAACCAGGCCAATACTCCACTTCTGTTTTTCCAAAACACCACGGGTTTCATGGTGGGCAAGACTTACGAAGAGACGGGGATTATTCGGTATGGTTCGAAACTGGTGGCTGCGGTTTCTAACTCAAAAGTTCCTGCTATTACGATCATGATGGGTTCGAGTTATGGCGCGGGAAACTACGCCATGTGCGGACGGGCCTATGAACCGCGGTTTTTGTTTAGCTGGCCCAATCACCGTATTGCTGTGATGGGTGGAGCTGAATTGGGCGGCGTGATGGCGCTTATTAAGCGGGAGGCCGCAGAAAAAGAGGGACGCCCCGTTGATGAAGCGGCATTGGCTGTGGCGGCAGCCGAGACGGAGCTGAAGATTGAATCGCAGTCAGATGCTTTTCATGCGACGGCCAGGATTTGGGACGATGGAATTCTCGACCCTCGGGATACGAGAAATGTTTTGGGCATCTGCCTCTCATTAATAAATCAGGCTGGCTTTGAAGGCACTATGGCCTGGGGAGTGGTGCGACATTGAGCACTAAAGAGATTCAAAGAATTTTTATCGCAAACCGTGGTGAGATCGCTTGTCGGATCATTCGCGCCTGCCATGAATTGGGCAAGACGGCCGTCGTTGGCTATTCCGATGCCGATAGGCATTCCCTCGCCGTATCACTCGCTCATGAAGGGATCTACTTGGGAGCGTCCGCCTCTTCGGAGTCCTACTTAAGTCAGGCGAAAGTGATCGAAGCGGCAAAAAACACAAAGTGCGATGCCATTCATCCTGGTTATGGCTTTCTTTCTGAAAACTCGACGTTTGCCGCTGCAGTCGTAAAGGCCGGATTGATTTTTATTGGGCCCACGGCAAGTGCCATGGAATCTTTGGGCGACAAAGCCCGCGCGCGCGCTGCGGCAATCAAAGCAGGGGTTCCGGTTCCTGAAGGCTTTTCAAAAGAAGGGGCTACGCTTGCTGAGTGGAAGAAGGCGGCAGAGAAGATTGGTTTCCCTCTATTAGTTAAAGCAGTCGCTGGTGGTGGTGGCCGGGGGATACGTAAAGTCATTCGTTTGGACGAATTAGAAGCGGCCATGGAATCTGCGGAAAAAGAAGCCAAAAGTGGCTTTGGGGATGGTCAGGTCTTTCTCGAAAAATGCTTGGACTCCTACCGGCACATTGAAGTGCAGGTTTTAGGCGATTCCCACGGGAATGTGGTCGCCTTGGGCGAGAGAGAGTGTTCGTTGCAGAGGCGTCGGCAGAAGGTCTGGGAAGAGAGTCCTGCACCGCTCCTTTCTGAAACCGGAAGAAAAGCGCTTTTGAAAGCCGCCGTGAATTTAGCCAAATCGGTGAGCTACCAAAATGCAGGGACGCTTGAGTTTCTCGTCGGCGCCAAAGAGGACTTTTACTTTCTGGAAATGAATACCCGGCTACAAGTAGAGCATCCAGTAACGGAAATGGTGACCCGTTTGGATTTGGTAAAACTTCAGATCCAGGTCGCTGAAGGTCAACCATTGCCCTTCACCCAGGAGAGTGTCGTTTCTCAGGGGCATGCTATTGAAGTGCGTGTCTGCGCCGAAGATCCAAGCCAAAATTTTAGCCCTGCTACAGGGAAACTCTCCTTAGTTAGTTTCCCTCCTGCCGACGGCTCCCTTCGTATTGAGACGGGGTTTCGCAGCGGAGACGAAGTTCCCCTAGAGTACGATTCGCTGCTCGCCAAGGTAATCGTTTGCGGAGAAACGCGACCGGCGGCCATTGCTCGTTTGAAACAGGCCTTAGAACAAACCGCTCTGCTTGGGATCGCGACCAACCGCGATTTTTTATTGCGCCTCACCAAAGATACTGGCGTAGGGGCAGGGCAGTTTAACATTTCGTATCTGGAGTCGGAATTTGTAAAACAGGTTCCAAAGACCAATCCTCTGGAACAAGAATGCGCGATGGCAGCTGCAACCGCTATCGCTTTGTCGGAAGCTTCGTTCTGGGAGTGGCTACCCTCTGGATTTCGCAACAATCGAGAATCTCGGGCGTGGGTGGAATGGCAAGGGACGGGGCCGTCGGCAGTCACAAGAGTACCATATAAAAGTTATGCGACGTTTGGGTGGGAAATGGAAATTGCAGGGAAGGTAAGGAATGGGAAGATTTTGCACCGTGAGGCAAATCGCTTGCAGTGGGAATGGGATGGTCGAGTCGCGGCATTTTTCTTTTCCGTTGAAGGAAAGCGCATCTCTTTAGCGGGGGGAGAACAAACCTACTCCTTTGAACGGGCTGAGGTTTCTGCCGCGCAGTCTTCGCGGAAGGCAAAAGGGAATGTGCGAAGTCCCATGCCCGGAAAAGTTTCTAAGATTCTTGTTGGGCTTGGAGATAGGGTGGAAGAGGGAAGTGTTTTGGCTGTTCTCGAAGCCATGAAGTTGGAACACTCCATTCGAGCTCCTCATGCCGGCCAGGTGGATGAAGTTCTTGTGAAGGCGGGGCAGACCGTCGCCTTAGGCGCCGAGCTGATTCGCCTAAAGGAGACCATAGCGTGAGGCAAAAGGCTGGTGGCGGGGAATACCGAGCGAGAATGTTTCTTTTTTTGGCGATCGCTTTTTTTGCAGGCGTTGCAGCCGATTATTTTTGGTTGCGCGCTGTCCTACCCAACTCAACCAGCCATAGCGGATTTACCGCCCGCGATGCCCGCACAATTGTAAGTTCCGACTCCTCAAAGCAATGGCAGGGGGGGCTAGGAAATTTTGGAATCCGGCCAGGCGACATCATGCTGAGTGTTAACGGCATTAAAGATCAAACGATGATGCAAGAGCTTGTTGACGGCTACAATCGCGGCAAAGTTTGTGTACTTTACGAACGAGAATCTCAAACTCAAGAAGTGTGCTTACTAAAAAAGGCGCAGCATCAGTAACCGAGTCCGTGCTAAGCCAAATGATCGAGGCTCACGGGATCTAGGTTCGAGAAGTTGGGAGTTCGAATTTTGATACGGGGGCAGGTTGGCAGAAGTGGCATCTAGATCGTTGGGACAAAAAATATGGGGCGCGGTTTGGGCACGCGCATGGGCACGTAAATGGATTGGTGTTGTGCTCCACCCCTGCTATGAATTGCTCGGTTTTTTTGGTCGCCCAATGTTCTTGGCCTATTATTATTGGCTTGGGAAAAAAGGCGGCAGCTGGAGCTCTACCTTCTGGCTTGGCCACCAGGTTTTAAAACCTCCCTTTGATCTTTGGATACTGCAGGAGATCCTTTGGGACTGTAAGCCGGATGTTGTCATCGAGACGGGAACCTGGAGAGGGGGCTCGGCACTTTTTATGGCTTGCGTATTAGATCAAATCGGCAATGGTGAGGTATTTTCCATAGACCTTAGAAACATCGCACCGAGCTTTCACCCTCGTGTGACCTACCTGGTTGGTGATTGTGCTTCTGAGCAAATGGCAGCAACGATCCGAACGCTGTTGGCGCAGCGGAGGGCGCGCTCGGTAATGGTGATTCTTGACTCAGCACACACCAGCCGCCACGTCCTTAGGGAACTAGAACTTTACTCGCCACTAGTGAGCGTTGGTCAATACTTGATCGTGGAGGACATGATCAACGGTACGCTGGTCGCCCAAGTTACTCGTGGGGATGGACCGGCAAAGGCGGTTAAGAAATTTCTAAAACAGAACTCAGAGTTTATTGTGGATCGGAGCCGTGAGAAATTTAGAATGACCTTCCACCCCGAAGGGTTCCTAAGAAGAGTCAAGGAGGCGCCTCCCATCGAAAAAGTGGCCGATGTAAAAAACCAGCCCATGCTACATGAACTGGTTGAGGTTCGCGGGGTTTGAGCCCGACAGATCCTATAGTCTGTGTAGCATTTTGGTGACTTCAGTCGTCTATTTCCCAACTGAGAATTGCTGGTTTAGAGTTATCTCCCATTCTCTGGAGGGCGCATCGTGAACCTTTTCTTCTTCCTCGTATCTTTGGGATTTCCCTATCTTCATGCGGAAACAAAAATAGCCAGGGTGACTCAGTTCTCCGTGCAAGGGACGGTAAAAGAAGTCTCTCAAGTCGTGGCAAGGTTTTCTGACCCCGTGGTCGCCTTCGGAGATCCTTCGGTACAAAACCCTTTTGACGTGAGCTGTTCTGGACTAGATCCGGCGTCCAAAGAGGCGGCAGATTGGGGCTCAGGAAGATGGCTGGGACCAAAGGAGTGGGCCTATGATTTTAAAGTGAAACTACCTGCCGGGGTGCGGTGCGAGTTTCGGTTCAAGAACGAGACTAAAACTCTTAATCGGGGAAACGTGGCGGCCGAAGGTCTCTACAGTTTTAACACCGGCGGTCCAGCGGTGATCCGCAGTAGTCCCTGGGAAGGGAGTCAGGGTATTGCAGAAGATCAGATCTTTGTTCTCAGCCTTGATGCGGCGCCCGAGAAGAGGAGCGTTGAAAAGTCAGTTTATTTTCAAATTGAAGGGCAAGGAAATCGAATTCCCATTCGTTGGATTAGCGGGAAAGAACGCCAACAGATTTTGAAATCCTCGTATAACCGTGAGGCGAAAGAGGACACGATCGTTATTGCTGCCGACCAAAAGTTTCCGGCAAATACCAAGGTGGCTCTTATCTGGGGGAGTGGGGTGAAGTCGCTTTCTGGAGTGGCCACCGAGAAAGAACAGACCTTCAATTATCAAACTCGCAAAACCTTCACTGCGGAATTCCGCTGCGAAAGGGAGAACATGGAGGCGGGCTGTTCCCCGGTGGGCTGGATGTCGCTTTCATTCAATAGCCCCATCCGGACCCAGGATGCCGAGCAGATTCATATTAAAGGGCAGAAGGGCGGAGAGCTAATCCGGGACCTTTCCAAGGACAACGATGGTTGGGTAACTCAGATTTCCTTTAAGGCCCCGTTTCCCGAGAAATCCGATTTTAAAATACAGATTCCTACCGGAATTAAGGACGATAACGATCGCCTGCTTTCGAACGCCGACAAGTTTCCTTTATCGGTTAGAACGGATCGTTTTCCTCCCTTGGCCAAATTTGCCGCCTCCTTTGGAATATTAGAGCTAGCAAAGCCATCGCTTCTGCCGGTTACCGTGAGAAATCTTGAGCCTGAGGTCAAAGCACGACTTTTTAAGTCCAAGAGCGCCCAAGGAATCTCCTTTGATGAACTTGATAAAGTGGAAGGGCGCAGAGCCCGGGTGAATCTTTCTCATAAAGCCGATATTCTTGCCTGGATTCAACGAATTGAAAGACACGAACCACGGTACTCGATTTTTGAACCTCAGCCCAAATGGCTACACCGCTATTCGGACAATAAAAAAGTGCCAAAAGAATTTGATGCTCCACCGGAGAAGATCTTTCCTAAGCCATTTCCGGTTCCTAAAAAAGAAAAGCCGCAGAGTTTTGAAGTGGTGGGGATACCGATTGAGGAACCTGGGTTTTACGTTGTCGAAGTGGAGAGCAAGGTTCTTGGTGAAGCGCTAATTGCCCCTCAAAATAGCTACCATGCGCCCACGGCGGTTCTCGTTACCGATCTTTCCGTCCATTTTAAATGGGGCAGGGAATCGTCGCTCGCTTGGGTAACCCATCTAAAAGACGCCACTCCGGCCGCCGGGGCATTGGTGGAGGTAGTGGACTGCCACGGTAAATCGTTGGAAACAGGCAAAAGTGACGAGATGGGTGTCGTGATATTTAAAAATATCTCGCGAACTGCCCCTTCGTGTGCCCCAAAAGGGGATTACCATCGTTTCTATTCTGGCTTATTGGTGGTGGCCGAACTTGGTCATGACATGACGTTCGTGCATACAAGTATGCAGGACGGCATTGAAAGCTGGCGCTTTCAGTTGCCTACGGATTCCGATCATTCCCCTATCATCGCCCACTCAGTTTTAGATCGCACACTGCTTCGCGCAGGCGAAGTGGTACATATGAAAAGCTACCTCAGACAGCATGCCGCTAGTGGATTTGCGGCCGTTCGCTCCGGTCAGCGCCCGATGAAGCTTAGGATCAATCATTCCGGTAGTGGGCAGAAATACGATCTCCCGTTGAAGTGGGATCCTATCGGATTTGCTGTTAGCGAGTGGAAAATTCCCAAAGAGGCAAAGCTTGGTCGCTACAATATTGAGTTGGTAGGCAGTGAAAAGAAAAATCCGAAGAGCTACTCAGCGGGCTCGTTTCGCGTGGAGGAGTTTCGCGTTCCTCTATTAAAAGGCACTGTTCAAAATACGGGAGCCGCTCCGATTCACCCTAAGGAACTCATCTTTGATGTTGCCGTAAATTATCTGGCAGGCGGTCCTGCCGCGCAGTTGGCAGTGAAGCTGAGAACGCAGGAGACGGTTCAATTTACGCCGTCGTTGGAAGAGTTCGAGGGTTACACCATGGCCAATGGAGCGGTGAAAGAGGGGCGCGACCAACGGGGAACAGGAGACTCCGAAGACGAGCAGAGCCCGGACAAAAAACAAAAAATAGAAACGCAAGAGGCCACGCTAGACTCCATGGGATCCAAGCGGTTTGTAGTTAAAAACCTATCTCAAAAAGACGTACCCTTTCAGCTGACAACGGAGCTCGAATATCCGGATCCTAATGGAGAGATTCAGACCGTGGCTGCGGGACAAATGATTTACCCCTCGGCGGCTCTGGTGGGGATCAAGGCAGACTCGTGGTTAGCTTCAAAAGATCAACTAAAGGTCTTTGTAGGGGTTGCCAATTTGGAGGGGAAACCTGTGGCCAATCGAAAGGTGCACGTTCGATTGTATGAAAAGAAAACTTATTCTCACCGAAAGCGTTTAGTGGGCGGCTATTACGCCTATGAAAATACCGAAGAAACCAAAAATCTAGGAGACTTTTGTGAGGGGGAGACCAACGTTCGTGGAGTCCTCATCTGTGAGGCCAAACCACCTCAATCGGGAAATCTTATTGCGGAAGCCTGGGCGAGCGACAGTAAAGGGAACAAGTCTTTTGCCAATCAAGAGATTTGGGTCCCAGGAGCCGAAGAGTGGTGGTTCCCCGTCTCTGATAACGATCGAATGGACCTTGTTCCCGAGCGCAAACGCTACGAGCCTGGGGAATTAGCAAAACTTCAAGTGCGCGTTCCTTTTCGCGAAGCGACGTTACTCGTGACCGTGGAGCGAGAGGGGGTATTGGAACGCTACGTTCAAAAAGTTTCAGGGAAATCCCCTGTGATTGAAGTTCCTATTTCAAATCGGTATGCGCCCAATGCCTATATCTCCGTGTTTGCGGTTCGTGGACGATCGGGAGAGGCAACTCCCACGGCGAC
>JAYVQZ010000299.1:0-24543 GCA_043776735.1 Deltaproteobacteria bacterium
TTCCGAAAGACTATCTCCAGACGTGGTCGTAGCTCCCACAAGTAAGGGGCTGTTCACCAGCAATCCGACAGGAGATACTTTCAACTCTTCAGTATTTGCTCCGATTTTATGATCTGGAACCGCGTCCTGCTTTGGGTCCAGGGGATTCGTGGATATGGCCTTAAGGGGCACCAGAGGTTCCACTTTCTTCTCTGGGAGCACCGGTAGCGGGGTCACGTTGGCGGGTTCCGTCATTTTCATCTCCTTTAATCCAGGAAATGACTGGGGCACTAAGCCGCTACGAATAAATTTTCCCATGTACTGCCCGGCTCCTGCAGTGACGAGACTATCCTCAACTTCCACCGCCTGAACCACTTCAGGGAATGTGTTGTCCAAAATCTTACTATAGAGAGCGATGAGAAACCTGGTGTGCGCTTCTTTAGCCTTTTCCTGAGATTCCGTCTTAGTTGCCAAGTTCAAAAAGGAAAGGATCTGGGGAACGTTCGGAGTGTCTGCAATTCGCCCTTTGGCCGCAGAGGAGATTGCGGCGAGTACCTCGGAGTGCAAACGTTCGGTATCGGCTAGTAGAGCTCGCTTTTGGGAAATGTCGATAGAAACGTCTTTGTTCTTTTTGCGAAATTCTCTAACCAGTTCAAGAATCTCTTCTGAGTTCCCTTGTAAGTTTTCCACGATGACACTGGTAAAAGGATGAAATTCGCTACGGTGTTTGGCCACCTGGGCGTCAACGCTTGTTTCGGCTTTCAAGGTCACTTCATTTTCTATCGTGGCGGCTCGCGCCGTTTCCGCACGGACCACCTCGGGTGATTTGCCATACTTTCTATAAGTTCCAAAATAGGATCGGGCTTGCAGCCAGATTACCAGACCGCTAAAGCTGAGCGTGGCCGCCGGCAATATTAATTTGTGCCCTTGTGCGATTGCGCCCGTCGGACCCACTTTACCTCTTAAATCCAACCGTCTCTCGGAAAGCAGCTTTAAGGAACTCTCGCATAAATTTGCCATGCTGCTAACTACATCAACCGACTTGAGGGTGTTAATTCCGTTTAAATAAAGTGACGAGGGGGATTTGCCTTTGCCTTGGTCATGGATCCAGAGGGTGGGGCGAGGCTCGAGAACGGAAAATCCTTTGTTAAGCGCACCCGCCAAGTCGTTCCAGCGATGGGCAAGGGCCTGCGCATCGGTCCGTTCATTCTTTTCCCACAGTCTCAATTTTTGGAGCCATTCTTTTCCCCCGGGCCCAGTGAGTCTATTCGTGTTGCTAGGAGAATTCACGAAATCCAGAAAGGGAATTAGATTGCCATGCGTATTCCACTCTTCGAGGGCTAAATCAAGCGTTTCTAGGCTCCTCTTATCGTTTGCAATCTTGGGTAGTCGGCGAAGTTCACCCTCCAGATTTCCCACCTCTTTCAAACGCTCTTGATAATTTTTGGAAGCCAATTCCAGTGCGAGAGTCATTTGAGGCGCTTCTTTTTTCATTTTTTTAAGCGTCTCTTTAGCCTGCTTGATTTGTGTAGAATTATGGTCCCAGTAGGACAGTTCGTGACCCGCCCGCCAGGACTGGGGAATGGTGTTAAAAAGGGTCCTTAGGGCAAACACACTGGTCATGGTCAGGAAAGGGAGAGCAAAGAAGAGTATCATCGGGTCTGTGTCCCCAAAGAGACCGTTAAAAAGGGCGGCGTGGGGTTCTGTTATTGCCAAGTCTTGAACCACTTTTTTATCGACTGGGGCGACCTCGCCCGGCACTGGAGCTTTGGCATCTGCGGAAGGCGGAGTGCTTTGAGCAACAGGTTCCGCCGCGGGAGGAGTCGCTGTTTTGGCGTGGCTAGCCGTCGGCTTCGCCCTCGCCTTTGGCTCTTCGGCCCACACGGTGGCCGTCGAGTTGAAAACCAAAACTGCAATTAAAAATAAATGGGCAAATGGCCTCATCTTACTACTCCCGCTAGTAGCAAGAGCAAGGAGAGTACCAAGTGTATTCCGCTGCAGAACGGGGATTAGTGAGTGAGAAGGAGGAACTTAGGCAGACAGTGTGACGTTTTTTGTCTTTTTACCTAAGCCTTACGATACCCAATGCGGTTGAAACTCCCGGACCCTTGGTCCGAGAGTCTCAGGTCCAAATCACGGAGTCGGCAATGGCGGAGCTACTGGAGCGTCGGCGGCCTTCGGCTTAGGCTCAAGCACATCCATGCCTTGAATGAGGCCGTCGTCGCGAATGTCGAACTTACAGCCTGGAGTATCCTTGGAGGCGTCCAGTCGGAAACTACCGGTGCAAAAAGAGCCAATCAAAGCATTCATCGGCTTATCGGGATCTTCCATCAAGAGTCCTAGGTCTGCTTTAGTCTGCTCAGGATGGTACATCACATAGAGTCCATCGTTGCCAGGGGATTCAAAATACACGGTAACGACAACGTCCTTCCATGCAGCTAACTTATTGGGGCAGGCGCCGTTGCTGATTTCAACGGATTCAAATCCATTGCTATAGACGTACTGGAAGCAATTTATGTCGGGGTTAAAGGCATTTGAAATTAGCTCATCTTGGACGGATTTGGTTAAGGTAACTCCGCCAAGGTAAATTCGCTTTGGCTCTTTGCTAGGGTTTTCGTCGACAAGGGGTACTTTTGATTTGTCGGTACCTGTAGGTTTGACTGTCGGCTTAGGCAACGGTCGAACCTCCTGGGGCCTAGCGGCAATTTTTGCGACCCGTATCATCCGAAGGTTAAGCTGCTTTGAGCATGCTACGGATAAAACGGAAAGTGCCAACATTAAAAAAAACGATGAAAATTTGTGTTCTGAAAACTTCATAGCCCCTCCTTACCCCAATGGGTAACAGGAAGGGCTATGAGCAAAGTGTCTGCCAACTTCTCAACTGTTTATCTAGGCACAAACCGTCTAGAAATTGACTTCTGTAGTGACGAATTGGGGCAAAGCTTGCCCCAACTTGTCACGAAACGCGGTATTCGATCTTGAGTTTATCACCAGGCTTCACCTGACCTTGATCGAGAAGCCACCAGCGAATCATCACCTCATTGGCGCTCTCGTTGTAGTACCACACGTCAGTGGCTGAACCCGTATTACCCGGCAGCTGAACGTCGCCCAAGGTAACTCTCATGGAATTGGTCACTTGGATGGGAGTCTTAGAGAGTTTGATGTGATTTTTTGAGTGAACGTAGGCGCGGAAAATAATCCGATTTGCGTAATCGGTGAGCGCTTGCTCCATATTGAACTCGCAACTGGTGGCGTAGTATTTGCCACCCGTAGCATCCACCACAACCCGATAAGCGTTGTCCGGGGCTGAGGGAGGAGAACCGTGCGTGCCGTTGTCTACTAGCTTTGGACATTTCGGCGCCATCGCGTTCATGCGAAACGCTTGGCTTTCGCTGGCGTAAAACTTTTTATACGCCGAAGCAAAATCGTCTGCGGTCCAGTGCTTCATTTCCGGCTTGTTTTTGGTGAACGTGGGGAAGTGATCGGTTTGATGGGAAACAATCATTGCGTCTGTCGGCACGCCTTCCATAATAAAGCCGTTATGATAAATCTCGGAGAAGCCCGTGACCTTTTGGGTGAACCGGAACAAAGACCAAATTGGTGAGTTATTGCAGTTTCCGCAACGGTCCTCGCTGACTCCGCTATCAAGCCGTTTCAAAAAATCGCTAGTCGGGTTGTTGTTTGAGCTAATCAGAATTGGTCCATTGTTTTGGCGAATCGGGGTGCCGTCATGCTTATAGGCATCGGCGGATAGGTACACGCCTTGATGTTTGATGACGCTCAATGTGCTGTAGAACACGTTGATGTACTTCTTTAGCGCTTTAATCGTTTTATCGCACCAAGAGGAGTTGTCGATTATCCAAGTGTACTCGGCTTTAGCATTGGGATCGGCAGTGTCCACCTGAACCACGTCGATCTGGGTTCCAGGCTTGACGGTAATAATGACATGGCCAGTGGCGCAGAGAACGTCGTTACAGGCATCGATCTCAAAAGTATTGCCACCTAGATTTGCTTCGCGAGGAGTTCCCTTAAGATTACCGTCGCTATCAACAGTCAACCAGTCGGGGCCAGATTTCTTTTTGAAGGTGACTCTTAGTCCATCAAGGTCACGGACCTCACCGGTTACGCTGGCAACCAAAGACTCATTGGTCTTTCCGTCCAACAAGATGGGATCGGTCAACCATACGGGGGCGCGAGGATCGCGGATGACTTTGATTTGAATCTGCCCGTGTACTGCAGTCTCAGCATCGTTTACTTTGAATCGCAGAGTGACCAAGCCGATGTCTTTAAACTTAGGCGACAACGTCAAGGTGCCATCGGCAGAGAGTTTTACAAAATCAGAGTTGTCTTCAAGGACGTATCCTAATTTATCGCCATCAATGTCTGTCACCCATTTGTTGAGATCTTCCGCACGCACGGAGCGCTCTTTAACTTCGAAGACAGGCATTGCCGCATTTATAACGGGCGGGTGATTTTTATGAATCACGACGCCGTTGCCTTCAGCCTGAGCTTCCGCCTGACCGTCGGACACGGCAAAGGTGGCCGTGAAGGGACCAATGTCTGTCTTCATTGGCGTTCCCTTGATAATTCCATCCGTGCCAACAAACATCCACGCTGGCCCTTTGATCAATCGGAAGGTGAGTTTGTCTCCGTCGTCGTCCACGGCGAGTTGACTTAAGTCGAAGGTAAAAGTTGAGTCCTCAAAGGCTTGTCCGAGAAGAATCGGATTTTGTCGCCACCGAGGCGGATGGTTTACCTTCTCGACCGTGATGCGCACTGTGGTTACCGCGTCTGCGTTGGCGGCATCAAGAACGCGAACTTGGAATTCGTTTACCCCCACATCGGATCTGGCGGGTATTCCAGAAACAACACCATCAGAGGAGACCATCACCCAAGCGGGGCCCCCGGCAAGTTTCACAAATCGTTTTGTGTCGTTGAGATCGGGATCTTTGGCAAAATCATAAAGGCTTGAGGAATAGCTGGTGCCTTCTTTGGCGTTTGGCAAAACGATCGGGTTCGCCGTCCAGTAAGGCGGGTGATTGACGTGGATTACCTTGATGATGACCGTCACATCAGCCGTTAGACCGCCGCTATCCGACACGCGGACACGGTATTTATTGTCACCCTCTTGGGCCACGGTCGGCGTTCCCGTAAAGATCCCGGTGGGAGAAAGAGTTGCCCAAGGCAGGCCTTCAATGAGGCTAAAAGTCAGTTTATCGCCCTGGTCAGGATCTTGAGCGTAGAGGGCGATGCTTTCATTCATCGGCAGCTCTTCCTTAACCGAAATCACGATCGGATTTTGCGTCCAAAAAGGGGCGTGGTTGGTGTGTTCCACAAAGATCTGGATCTCAGCTACGGCGCTTCCTGTGATGTTGTCAGACACGCGGACGTTAAACTTAGTAACGCCAACATCTTTGGAGCCAGGAGTTCCCGAAAGGATGCCGTTGGGGTTAATCGTGACCCACGAGACACTGTCTAAAAGCGTGTAGGTAAGTTTGTCGTTGTCTGGATCTTTGGCGTAATTGTTGAGGTCGACCGAGTAGGACTGGTCTTCTTTTGCATTAGCAAGCACCGTCGGATTCGCCAACCAGTACGGAGGCTCGTTGGATTTGATGACCTTTATCTGAATCGTGGTTTGGTCACTTAATCCCCCTTGATCGGTCACAGAGACTACCCAGGAATTGTCACCTACATTGTCCTTGTTAGGAGTTCCCGTAAAGGCGCCCGTCTTGGGATCCATAGTCGCCCACGCGGTTCCGGGACCGTTGAAACTGAGAATCGCAAAAGTGAGTTTATCGCCGACGTCTGGATCTTTGGCGGATTGCGAAACATTCTGTGCATAGGCCACTTTAGTGGCGGCCGAGGGTAGGTTAAGTGGCTTAGCTAACCATTGGGGAGGGTGATTTACATGAACGACTTGAAATTTAAAAACGGTGGAGTCCTCGTAAGTCACTCCATTGACCACTGCCCACAACCGCATGGTGACGCTAACGTTTCCAACGTTGGCTGCGTGAGGCGTTCCAAAGAGGTTGGCTGAATTTAATCCCACCTGTAACCACGGGGGAGGAGTGGCTGAGACAATCTCATAGTTGAGGACACTGACCATGGGGTCGGTGTTCACCACGAATTCAGCAACGTTGCGGCTGTAAGCCGAATCTTCACTGGCATTGTCGATGGTGATTTCTTTAGTGATCCACTTGGGGGGAGTGATGACCATGCGGACTTCGCCGAAGCCTGAGGCGGTTCCATCGCCGCCAGCGCTATGGACGAGAAATGTGATGCCCGTGTATTTGCCCACATCAGCGCGGTGCGGAGTTCCGGAAAGGGTTCCCGTGGTTTTGTTTAGGGTAATCCACACGGGAAGACCGGTGGCGTCGAAAGTGAGGGCACTGGTTGTAGAATCCGAGACGAGTGGTTTGAGTTCGAAGGTCCAAGGGGCATTTTCATTTTGAATGCCAAGATCTATTTTGCTCGTTACGAAAATTGGCGGGGCGAAGACTTGCATTTGCACCGTTCGATTTAGCTCTCCCCCTTCGTTGTCCTTGTCTCGGACGGATATTTGGAAGTTTGCGCTACCAGCGTCAGCTGCAGTGGGATTGCCGGAGATTTTGCTATTGGCATTATCTAATGTGAGCCAGCCAGGTAGCCCGGTGAATGACCAGGTTAACGGCGGGACACCAGCCACCTGCAAAAGCGAAGTTAGGTCAAAGGAGTAGGGCACTCCTGGTTTTGCCGTCGGAAATACGATCACACCTGGGGAGGGAATTTTGAACGACGGTCCACGACTGGCGGCCATCGCATTTCCTAAAACTAAAAGGCTCAATAGTTGTACGACTGCGGTAAGGCGAATCCACGCTTTCATTACATCCCCAAATTAAAATTTGTATGTGATTTAAAACCGAAAAATCTGGCGGCAACCCGGTCCCGCATGTTTTCAAAACTCGTTTTTAACGATTCGTTAATTGTAGCAGTGACTACGAGTGATCCAGGGCTTGAAATCAAGCCGAAATCCAAGCTTTGTTGCCTATTGTTAAGGTAGAGTCTTATGCTGTATAGCATCATATTTTTGGTTGAAAATTTCCAGAAAGGGTACTCTGTTTTTGGGCCATTCGCTTTTAGGATTTTATAAGCCTGAACAATAAAACTGACTCGTTTTTTTGCCGCGCCTTCCCATTTGTTTTCTTCCTTACTTTTCTTTTTCAAAATGAAATGGCCTTTCCGGCGATCGAACTTTTAATGGCAGATAGCGATAGTACGGGCAGCGCATTAACTTGCGCTCACATCATGAAAGCAACTCTACATCCTCTTTCGGATAGAGAGGCCAACGACCCGTCTGATCATTTGAAGGTGTTAAATCTTACCCGCCAGCAGATATACGACACTTATCGTGCGCTTGGTACCGTACCTATAGAAGAGATCGAAGCGTTACAAAAAGAAGATGCGCTTTATCCGGCTCAGTCTGTGATCTATTTGCGGAGCGTTTCTGATTTCGACGGTAAAGTTGAAGGGATAATGCGAGTTGTCACAGAGCGCATAGGTGGCAGTAGTTATTACAATCATTATTCCTCGACAATCCATGAGACCGACCTGCCGAGAGTGCCGCTCCGAGCAAAGTACACCGATCAAAAATTTCAAATTTTTCTGACGGAGAATTTCCCTAAGAAAACGGAGCTAGGTCGACTTGTGTTCGGTAAGGGCGTCAATGAGTTTCGGGTGTTGATGGACATGGCTACTATCGTCGCTCAACGGAGTTACCTGCCTACTTTTTCCGGTAACGATCACTTTCTTGTTGTTGAGTCGGTTAGGCCTGCGGTGAAACTCTATAGTGACCTTGGGCTTACCGTTGTTGAGGCGCCCATTCGTTTTAACGATGATCGTGTAATGATGGTAATGCCAATGAAGGAGCTTCACGATCGCTACGTGGGTAATATCGATAGGGCTAAAGCCGCTTACAATAAAATCTCACCTAAAGATGTGTTGGCGAGAAAAGCCGCTATTGCTGGTTTTGACGAGGCGATTGGGAAGGTCTCTAGCAATCCCACTTTTCAGCGTTTTTACACCTATGGCCTCTACGAACGGGCCGGCGCTAACTACGGCGTCGATGATTTTCAGGCCATGGTGACTGACGTGAGAGAGTTAGTCCGGCGAACTCCCAATAATCGAGATGTGCGTTTTTTTGAACTCCACGCTGAAGCCGGGAGCCGATTTAATTGGATCACAGGAGTGGGCGATCCTGCCTCTGCCGTGAATTTTTTAGAATCCGAGGCAAGCAAAACAAGGTTTGCCGACTCCCAATTGCCCGAGGGTTTGACCGAGGCAAACCGCCTATTTCTCAAGGGGCTTGTCTATCTTGGTGCGGGTAATATTGAAAAGGCCAGGGAAACGCGTGTTGAGATTGACAGGCATTTCGTTGACCTCCGGGCTGAGGAACTAAAAAAGGGAAGGGCGCTCTATTCTACCCCTTCTCTGACGCATGGGATCATGCGGGCAGCGACCATCCGGTCCAATTTTGCCGTTGGCTCATTTAATCAACGAAAGGGAAATGTCGCCGATGCGTTATGGGAGTTGGAAATCGCCTCCCAGGTGAGCCCTAATGGTTTGACTCCAGCAATTTACGAACTCAAAGCTGAACTTTTAGATTTGGCGGGAAAAAAAGAAGAAGCTATAAAAGCCCGCCACATCGCCGAACGCCTCAAATAATCCAAGTGTCAGCCCCAGTAGTGGGATTCCGGGACGTTGCCGGGGAAGTGGACCTCGGGAGTTACGCAACCACCCGTGAGAACTTCGGAGAGGATTTTTTGTTCTCGTTTTTCGGAATAGACGCCAAGTAGCGATCTCTCCTCATCAAAGGTGTCGATACCTTTGAGAAGTTCTAGAAGGTTTAGTTCCCACGTCAACGGTTCGATCCATTCCCCTAGCTCTCCATGATGAATTAATCGAGCTAGGCGCGTTTGGATAAGGGCATTTCCAGTAGCCGGATCAAAGCGAAGCACTGAAACCTGCTCAACACGCACTCCGTGAGACAAACTGGATAAAAGATTTTTTGCCGAGGAACGTGGCACCACCGTGGGCCGCCAGAAACCAATAGTCGAGGGATGATTCAAGCTCTGCCGACGAGCGTGTCCTGAGGAAACCACTTGCAACTCTTCAGCGATCATACGGTTGGTGGCCAGCGTTCTGGCTTTTCCCTCACCAAAAATTGCCGTAGGGCGTACATTTACCCCCTCTAAATCGCACTTTTTGGCGCTCAAGTCTGGTTCATCGAAAAGGGAGAATGCCAGGGGAAGTTCCGTCTCCTGTCGGATGAGAAAGGAGAGGTGGTCAAGAAAGAGATCCCCCTCAAAAGCGCGGAGAAAATGAACCACGAGCGTGCTTGTTGCTTCTTTAGACCAGTAGACGGGAAAGGTTCCCCGCGGTGAGGGCCAGGCGGCGGAGCTTCCCATACACCCCTCCAAAGCGGGCCTAAAAAGACTCTCTCCTTTTAAGGTTCGTTCAAATTCGGCGATCGAGCTGCTGCCCAGTTCGCGTTCAAAAAAACGGCTTTCCGAATTCACTCGGTACGCCCAGATTCCTTTGGCCAGAACCTGTTCTTCATTTCCTTGCTCGAGGTCCCCCATTGAGGTTGCCACTTCGAAATGGCGGGTCATCTCACGGTACTGAAAGGAACAATGGCTGAGGCCCCGAGATTGAAATGCCGTTAGACTTCGGCCTTGATGCTGGAGTGACTTCCAGCGCTCCGCTGGCAGAATACTTGGGTCAGGACGGGCGGTTGACGCTGTGCTAGCACCAGAAATGCCTAACCAATCAAAAAAATTTCCTGCGTACGGGGTAGGGGAGATAAATCTTTCCTGGCGCCCATTACGGACTCCCCAGAAATTAAAACCATTTCTATTTTCGTACTGCGTCTTTTCAACGCGATTCTCTTGTGATTGCTGCAGAGTGTCTTTGAATTCGTAGAGCCGATAGTCATAGGAACGAGTTGTGGAGACTTCGCGGTAGAGCTCCCAGCGTTCAAACCCTTTTTGGTGAGCCCCTTTCGCCACACGATCTATGTCGAACGGTTCAAGCGTCATTTTTAAAGTACCTTAGCCTTAACCAAAAAAGGATCGACATTGAGGAAGCGTTTACGCCGTCATAGACGCATTCAGTCATTGGGCTGCGACAAAGAACCAGAAGGGGAAATGTGCTTCCGCGAGCGCTTCGAGGTAAAATAATAACATGACCCCCAACGCCCTATCAAAGCGGTTCTGCCAAAGCGGTCACACTCGACCCACTATTTTGTTGGGGTGTTTGTTTTTTTTGAGTGGCTGCTCTTCATCGCCAACCGTTGTCACTCCAGCCAGAGACGTACAGCAGGAAGAGAAATTTCTCCTATTGCAGGAGAAGGTACGAGAAAGAGAATCTGAGATCGGACGACTTACTGCCGCCGTTGAGGCGTTAAAGGCGCGTGCGGATTTTCCACAAGAGGGGAATTCTGAATCATCAACCGCCCAGATTGAAAGAAAGATGACTCGAGTAAAACTTTCTCCCAAACCGCCAACCAAGCCCACGGTAGCAGCTGAGGAGGACGATACGCTGGGAAATGAGGAGTCCGTAAGTCTTGCCGATTCCCGACATGAGTCATTGCACTGGTATTTTCGCGGTTTAACCCTGTTAGAACAGGGGCAGTTTGATTCGGCATTAGAGTCTTTTGGGGCGTTTTTGAAAGCTTCTCCTCATCACGTTTACGCCGATCGAGCCCAATATTGGATAGGCGAAGCGCATTTTCGCGCAAAAGAGTATGGCCTTGCCCTTATTGCCATGAACCGGCTTGAATCCGAGTTCCCACTCAGCTTTCGGGCCACAGAAGCGTCCTGGAAGAAGGCATTAACGCTTGAAAATTTAGGCCGGTCTGCGGAGGCAGTAGTTCACTTAAAAGAGTTTTTACGCCGTTTTCCACGTCATCCAATGAGTCCACTGGCATCCAACAAGCTAGCTAGCCTAGAGATGAGCCTTGGCAAGGCAAATCCCTAGTTAACAAACTTCTTTTCGCTCAAAAAATATCCTTTGGAGAGTTCTCCATGAAATTGTCTCGCTATTTCCCTCTATTTATCGTGGCCTTTTCAGTGGCCCCCGCCTTTTTGACGGCAGTTACCTTTACTCGCGAAAAATCGGACGGCTCTCTTGAAGATGCCATCTCTGGTATCGCCACTCGGCCTCGTTTGGTGGAGGATGAGTGGTTAAACATTGTGGGGGATCGTAAGGAAGGTAAATATACGGTCAAAAAAGGAGACACCCTGTGGTCGATCTCTTCAAAGGAGTTTGGCGACCCCAAATTGTGGAGAAAACTGTGGCAGGTAAATAACTTTCTGTTGAATCCGCACGATCTAACCGCTGGCCAAGTGCTCAAATACTACATGGAAGGCGGCCAATTAGTCGATGGGCCGGGCCTGCCTGAAGCCGATCCTTCTAAAGAAATTCGAATTCCCCTAGTTAAACTTCTGCCCGACAGAATGACGGGCGGTTTTGATTTGGATACTGACAACGTGTATCAGAAAACACTCGTCAATCACTTCCGTCCGCCGATTCTGATTTTACCGGATAAGGATCTCCTTGGGGAGATTAGCGGTGCCTATTCGGAACGGGACGGGTTGAACGAACACGATGAGTTGTGGCTAAATATTTGGGTCCCTGAAACTACACGCCTGGGAGACAAGTTTGCTGTCGCACGATTTGAGCGTTCCATTCGGGACACGACCCAGTTTTCCCGACCAATCATTGGAAGCCTGTTGCGCCGGATAGGGGAGGTTAAGATTGTTGGCTTTGGTCAGAAGCTTGTTCGCGCCGAGATCACGAACCTTGCTGGAATTGTCCGACGCGGCGACTCCATTGTGGCCATGCCCAAAGTGGTGCCCATCGGATCGCTCTTTAATCCACCTCCCGAGCTCAATGCCCGTTTGATTGGGGGTGAGGATGAGGAGAAAAAAACCTTCAATCAAGGTGAGTTTGTCGTGGTGAACAAGGGTAGAAACGAAGGGATGAAAGAGGGATACCTTTTTCGAGTTTACCGGGAGCTAGATCCTAAAGTCGCCCGTGCTGATGGCGTTGAACCTAGCTATAAAGGGGAAGTACAAATTGTATATACCGGCGAAGCCGCTAGTTTAGGAATGGTGCTGCGCAATAAAGATCCCTTAAATTCCGGGGAAAACCTTATCCCGGCGCAGGCCTTCTTAAATCCTCCTCCCCCGCCAACAAGGGCCAGCCATGTCATTGAGTTGAACTGAACCAGTTTTTGGAAAACTAATTCATGAGACAAAAAAAGCGCCAAATTAATGCAGTAACGGGAGCCATTTTTTGCGCGGCACTTTGTTGCAAACTTACCTTTGGTTTTGGGATGTACGCAGACGGGGGTGGACTGGTCATTTCAGGGTTGGCCAAGATAAAGGCAGTCCCCTCTTTTTTTAATGTCTTAGCTGCCAGCATTAATCCCCACAACGAAATAAAACTGAATTTACCATTTGCGTGGATCAATGATGTTTGCGGTAGGGGGGCGGAAATCCAGTTCCGTGTGAATCGCCCTACGCCCGCAAACGAGTTACCTGATTTGAAGGCAATCCCTTCGGTTCGCAAGATTAATACCGCCCAAATCAACGTCCTCTGTGCCTCACTTATTGAGGTCCAAATTATCCCCTTTGAAAATCGCAAACCAGAAAATTTTTTGGCCTGGGCAAAAGCGGTTGGGGAAATGTTTGAAAAAGACTACACCGTGCGAATGGCAGTTCCTGCACTTTCGGAGACGCCTATTCCTGGTGTTTTTCTGTCGCTTGCCACGGCAGCACAGATGCTCAAAGTCGTAGACGGCCTTAATATATATCTTTTGAATTCAGGATTTAAAAGTGCGGCCGATTTTCGCTCGGTTGTGAAAAAAAATTTTATTTGGGCAAATCAGCAATCTCAAGCACTCAACAAAAAAATCATGATCTTTCTTCCTGGCTATCTACCTTACTACGGTGGCCCAGAGTTACCTGTGCATGAGAATTTTGGTGAGGCGGTTCGGGCCGTGAAAGAACTCGCCGTTAAAGAGGCAAACTCCCTTTGCACCGGTGGATTAAGTTACGGCATTTCCTCTGTCCAGACGGCAAACCAAAAGGAAGATCGAGATCTTATTGATATCGAAAAATGGAAGAAAAACCTCTGTGAGCACCTTGCTCATTAGCTCCGATTCATTTCACGCGCCCCCCTCCTTGCATTGACCGAAGCGAGAGCGTTCGCCATACCACTTCGGATGAATCCAATTTCGGTATACGAAAACCCAATCGAACAATTCCCCCTTTTAGGTGAAATGCATTCCCCTCCCCAGCGCCTCTTTATCCGGGGTAACGGAGCTGCCTTGAGAAATGCGCCATGCCTAGCGGTGGTGGGAACACGCCGCGCCTCACCCTACGGTCTTCATATGGCCTGGAGCTTGGCTCGAGAATTATCGGAGGCGGGAGTCCTGGTGGTTAGTGGACTGGCTTTGGGAATCGATGCGGCGGCTCATCAAGGGGCATTGCGGGGAGGGGGAAAAACTGCCGCTGTGCTCGGCCACGGATTGGATCAGATCTATCCCCGAGAGAATAGCGCTTTAGCTCAAAACATCCTAAACAAGGGCGGGGCGCTTATTAGTGAATACCCAAGTGGAGCAGGAATTCAGAAGCATCATTTCCCCCAGCGAAATCGCATCGTGGCAGCTCTCTGCCTCGGAGTGGTAGTCATAGAAGCTCCAATGAAAAGTGGAGCACTTATCACGGCCCGACTTGCCCTTTCTCAGAATCGGGAGGTTTTTGCGGTTCCCGGGCCAGCCAATCAGGAGTCTTTCTCCGGTTGCCATTGGTTGATTCAACAGGGGGCAAAATTGGTGACGTCGGTGGAGGACATTCTAGACGAGGTCGCACCATCCTGGCTGCCAACCTTGCTGCCTGCCGTTGAGGCGTCGTGGTTAGAGAAAAAGTTTCAAGACGCCGGAGGCTTTTTCACTTCAGAAGGGGTACAGCGGCTTGCCGCCGAGGCATGCGGCGATTTTTGGGAGCTTTGGGGCGCCGCGCTTGCCACCGGCCGGATTGAAGAGATCAATCCCCACATTTTTGCGTGGGCATCAGGAGCTAATGAAAACAAAAAGTGATTTTTTTCTGTATCCGCTTGCCAAAGAGATTTGAATTCTGAACAATTACATTACGTGAGTCAAAGAAGGGTGAGGTAACGAGTGTCTCTCTTGAAAAAGAGGCAGTTAAGCCAACAGAACTTAAACCAGCTCATGCAAACAATCTAAAAAATAAATTGCGCGAAAAAGTACTAAATATACTGGGGCTATTGTCGCAGTCTGTGTCTGAGAACAAAGATCTGTTCTATGACTCTCAAGAGATCTGGGATGATCTGTTACATCGCGGATTTAGCGAGTCTGATATTGAATCCGCGATTGAGCAGATGGAAAAGATGCTTTTAGAGATTCCTGGACCCTACTGGAGTGACCAAATCCCTGTTCATCGCTGCTTCTCTAAGGAGGAGTCGGCTCGCATCTCGCCGCGAGTTCAAGGCTACCTGTGGCAGTTAAAAACACGCGGTGTTTTGGACCATGCGCTCGAAGATGAGATCATCCATCGGGTGATGAACCTTGAGGACGCGACCGGACTTCGAGAGATAAAAACAGTGGTCGCTCTCACCCTTTTTAGCCACGAGCATAAAATCCAGCTTGACAGGGGCAGCCTTTCTATTAGTGATTCGCTCTTAAACTAAAGTCCAATGGAAAAGCCAAAAACGAAATCCCCAAAGGCCTCTTCTAAAAAAGCCGCGCGCTCAGCGGAGAAGTCTCTTGCGCCAGAAGACGTGGCGGCAACCAGCCCCAAAAAGGTGGCAAAAAAGGCTATCAAGGCCAAACCTGCCGACAAAAAAGTAACTAGCGAGGTTTCGGCCAAAGAAGCGTTTGAAGGTCCCACCGCATCCGAGCGCGGAAAGGGCAGAGGGCTTGTTATTGTAGAGTCCCCGGCAAAGGCAAAAACGCTTAAAAAGTATTTAGGAAAGAATTTCGACGTCAAAGCCTCGGTAGGCCACATCATGGACTTGCCCAAGAGCAAGATTGGCGTGGACGTTGAAAATGGATTTACCCCCACTTACGAACTCATCAAAGGAAAACAGAAAGTGGTTGATGAGCTCCAAAGAGCCGCGCTATTGGCCGATAAGATCTACCTTGCCGCAGATCCTGATCGCGAAGGAGAGGCAATCGCTTGGCACGTTGCTGAGACCTTAAAACTGCCTAAGCATAAGATCCATCGGGTCCTTTTTAATGAGATTACCAAGCCCGCGGTCATTCTCGCGTTGGAACATCCCATCAAGCTAAATCAGGATCGGTTTGAGGCGCAGCAGGCCCGGCGCATTTTAGACCGTTTGGTAGGCTATAAAATTTCTCCTATCCTGTGGACCAAGGTTCGGCGCGGGCTTTCTGCCGGCCGCGTGCAGTCTGTTGCGGTAAGAGTGATCGTGGAGCGGGAAAAAGAGGTTAAAGCCTTTATTCCCAAAGCCTACTGGACAATTTTTGGAAACCTCACCTCACAAGGAAAAGAATTTAAAGCCTCATTGGCGAAAGTGGGCGGAGAGCGGGTAGAACGAACAGGAATTGATAGCGAAGAGCTCGCCCGCGAAATTGTTGAGGGTTCCAACGCAGGGGCGTGGAAAATTGTTTCTGTTCAGCAGAAACAGCGCCGTAGAAACCCCTATGCTCCGTTCATTACCTCGACCATGCAGCAAGAATCGGCAAAACGCTGCTACTTCAGCGCAAAAAAAACGATGATGTTGGCGCAGCAGCTTTACGAGGGTGTGGAATTAGGTGAAGCCGGCCTTCAGGGGCTCATCACCTATATGCGCACTGACTCTACTCGCATTTCTGATCAGTCGATCACCGATGCGCGTGATTATGTCGTCAAGACCTACGGAAAAGAATATGTCCCTGAGGCACCGCTCGTTTATAAAAATAAAAAGAACGCTCAAGATGCCCATGAGGCGGTTCGTCCGACTTCGACAGAATTTACCCCGGAGCGAGTAAAACCTTTTCTCGATTTAGATCAGTTCAAGCTCTATCAATTGATTTGGAAACGCTATCTAGCCTGTCAGATGAACCCAGCAGTTTACGATCAGACCACGATTGAGTTTGACGTGAAGGCGCCGGGCGGGAAGGCCTACCTTTATAGAGCCACGGGCTCGATTCTTCGCTTCAACGGCTTTTTAGCCGTTTGGGAAGCCGACGAAGAGAAAGACGAAGATGAGATGGGGGCAAGACTGCCTGATCTCAATGAAAAATCGGCGTTTGATTGTACAAAAGTGGAGTCTGAAAAGCACTTTACCCAACCACCTCCCCGGTATTCCGAGAGTTCATTAATTAAGGAACTAGAAGAAAAAGGCATTGGCCGCCCGTCTACCTACGCAGCCATTCTATCAACCATTCAGGATCGCAAGTACGTAGAGAAAAAGGAAAATCGTTTTTATCCGACAGAGCTGGGTGATGTAGTTACTGGGCTGTTGGTCGAAAATTTTGGAAATATTGTCAACGTGGAATTCACAGCTGGCATGGAAGATCAGCTCGATCAGATTGAAGAAGGAAACGTTAATTGGGTTAAGGCCCTTTCTAATTTTTATACTCCTTTCGAAGAGACTCTAAAGGTAGCGGCGGAAAAAATGCGCGACGTGAAGCGCGAAGAGACGCCGACGGATCTGGTCTGTCCCAAATGCGAAAAACCGCTGATTTTAAAATGGGGAAAGAACGGTCGGTTTGCTGCCTGCCAGGGCTATCCCGATTGCCGTTTTACTAGTGAGTATACCAGCGCTGAAGATGGCAAAATCACGCTGGTGGAACAACCCACTACCGATGAGAAATGCCCCAATTGTACGGCGCCGATGATCGTGAAAAATGGTCGTTTCGGGCGCTTCTTGGCCTGCACGAAATACCCTGAGTGCAAGACGACCAAAGCGGTAACCACGGGAATCACTTGTCCCGAATGTTTAGAAGGGGAGCTGGCCGAAAAACGGACCCGCTTTGGGAAAAGTTTCTTTAGCTGCACCAAATACCCCAATTGCAAATATGCGATCTGGGACAAGCCCATCAAAGGCACTGTATGCCCAGATTGCAAGAGCCCTTTTTTGGTGGAACATTACACAAAAAAAGAAGGGGCATCGATTCGTTGCCCTAAAAAAGAGTGTGGCTATCACCAGGAACCTGTGGCCGGGACTCCCGAAACATCGACGACGGCCTAGTTACCAAACTGCCGGTGTAAGTGCTTTGAGGTAGTCAAACGAAGATCCACGATCAAATAAGATCTGATCTTTGGATTCTGTTAACTCGGTGAACATGCCCGAGCTTCCGCGGTAGGCTAATCTAAAATGGTCTTCTTTCCAGGCTTTTCCCAGGTGATAACTGCCGACAAAAACACCGTGAACCTTTTTAAGATCATTACTGTCAGTGACTAAGGCTCCGCTGTTTCCCGAAATGGTGTCCGCCGAACAGCTGTCCATGAAAAACGTCACTCGCGTATCATAGATTTTTGTGAAATCCCAACTGTCGTGCGCCCCTGCTTTTGTAGTTTCTTTCACCATGGGAACAGGCCGAAAGAGTCGGCAGGTGCGTTCTCGAAAAGACATCATGCGAATGGAGCCTTTGTGCCCATGGTCAAACCCCCAAATAGACACCGAGTGGGAGCTCTCCCCTAGGGGCTTAATGCGATCGGCTGCGGTGTCTTCTATTGTCCCATTAACACAATCCCAAGAGTCCGCGCGGCCATCCACTAAGACAAGCGCGATGTCGGCCGTTTCTGGCTTTCCTCGATGAAGTATTTTTTCGCCTCGGGTAACCAGTTTTTTTCCATTGTGATCGAAAAACAGAAAATAGAGGTCAACCGCTTTGGCGTCGGACTTTATGCAATGAGAGGCGAGTGCCACCTTACGACGTGTTAGGTGACTTACCGAGCAGTATGCAATTTCCCCTAGTTTAGCGAAGCTAATCAGCACACCGAAGGGGCTTTTTCCATTGACTGTCGGAGCGGTTTCGATGGTTTGCGGGTATTTGGTAAGTAGGTAGCTCATTGCCTTGGCTTCACGCTGCGACGTTGCCACTGGTCCTGACGGATCGCTCAAATCCGGGGCGTCGGGCCGAACCCTTTCGTGTTCCCATCCGTTTTCCTGGCAGCCGTTGGTGACAAAAATGAGAAAAAAAACGATGAGCGGCATGTAGGCTAATTTAAAACTCATAACTCCCTATACCCCAAGACCCGACTAGCAAAATCCATGCTAGGGGTTTTGAGCTCGGACTAGGATACAGAGTTAGATTCGAAGACGCTTCGCGTCAATGCGCCCCCTGTTTTCCCCCCAGTTCTTGCCACACCAAAGGTTGCCCTTTAGACTCTAGGTATGAAACAAACTCATAATTTTATCGGGCTTTTGTCGCTGTTTTTGGTAGCCATTGCCTTGCCGGTTCAGGCGGTTGACGGAGTTTATCTAGGAGGGCAGCTGGGCGCAGTAGGCCTGACTGGTGCGCGGTCTGGTAACTCGGCAATCGGCTTTGGCGTTGATTTAGGGTTGCAGGCCAATTCAGTGGTCGACGTGGTCTTCCATTTTCAGACCAGTTCTCATACCGGCGTGACAATCTACGCCCCTACGTTGTCGGCTGAAATCCATTATGCACAGATGAACGACTTCGATTTTACTCTGGGAGCTGGGCCCGGTTTTTACTTCTTTAAGGGACCACTGAGCACTGACTCAAACTTTGGTATTAACTTCGGAACGGCGGCCGATTTAAAACTGGATGAAGCTATTCGCTTGGGAATGGGCGTTCGTTACAATGTCGTCTTTAGCCCAGCTGTGGGCACCAATTTCTGGTCCTTTATGATCCGAGCTGGCTATTTCTTTGAAATGTAAGAGAGCCTCTGTCCGCGCTAAGGGGACCCTTCTTTGAACAGCAAAATCTCAGTCGAAATTACTGATGTCACCCTACGTGACGGACTCCAAATGGAAGGGCGAATCCTTTCTTCGGAGGAAAAATCCCGGCTGTTCCGAAAGATTGTCTCCTACCGTCCGGCCCGGATCGAAGTGACAAGTTTTGTCTCACCCAAGTGGGTCCCTCAGTTCGTCGATAGTGAATCTTTACTTACGGGCATAGGTCCCGAGCTATCGCAGACCCAGGCGATGGCCTTTGTTCCCAATCTTAAAGGGCTGGAGCGTCTTCTCGCCTATCCGATTCCTTGGGCCACCTGTTTTGTGGCCGCCTCAGAATCATTCAATAAAAAAAATGTGAACCAAACGATTTCTGAGACAATTACCGAACTGGGGAAAATAGTAAGTGCCGTGCATTCCCACAAACGGAAGGTAAAAATTTATCTCTCTACGCTGTTTGGTTGTCCTTATGAAGGCGACATCAGCCTGGCTCAGATTTCGGGTGTTATAGAACGGGTGGCTGCTTTAAATCCGGATGAAATCACTTTGAGCGATACTCTAGGAACGGCATCGCTTGCTTCGGTGGAAGCCATTTTGGAAACCAGCCAAAAGTATATTCCAAAAGAAAAAACGGGAATCCATGTGCACAATACTTACGGCGCAGCATTGATGGCCGTAGGAGTTGCCCTCAAGCAAGGCTTTAGAAAATTTGATGCTTCCTTGGGCGGTCTCGGAGGCTGTCCCTACGCCAAAGGGGCCAGTGGCAATGTGGCGTTCGAAGACCTTGCCTATTTCATAGAGCGTTCCGGGTTTACTCACGGGACAGAATGGAAAGAACTGGAATCGGCGGTTCTGGCGTTACCAAAAGAATTTCAATTAAAAACACGATCTCGTTTGGCGGAAATTTACACACTTGGGGGGAGACCCTATGGCATTAGCTGAGCTTCAAGTACGTCGGGAAAATAATAACATTATTGCGATGCTCAATCGGCCTGAGCGGCTTAATGCCTTGAACAAGAATATGTTCGACGAACTAAAGTCGTTGCTTGATGTTCTTGAGACAGATCGCACCGTGCGGTCGCTCATTTTCACTGGAGCCGGAGACAAAGCGTTCTCAGTCGGAGCAGATCTTAAAGAGCGTGGCGGGATGACCGACAAGGATATCTTAAATCGTTTGCAAATGGTGAAGGACCTCTACTTGAGATTGGAGCGTCTTGGCTTTCCTGTGATTGCAGCGATCAACGGCACGGCGTTGGGTGGTGGTCTTGAACTGGCGTTGGCTTGCGATTTGCGCGTGGCCTCCGAAAATTCGGTCCTCAGCTTTCCCGAAGTCGAGCTCGGAATCATTCCCGGTAATGGGGGAACGCAACGGCTTGCCCGATTTGTAGGCCGAGCCCGGGCGTTGGAGATGGTGCTTCTTTCGCGAAGACTCTCCGCTCAAGAGGCATATACTTTTGATCTGGTTCACTCTGTCGTGCCCGTCGGCCAAGCTCTGGGACAGGCAAAAATTTGGGCACAAAAGATTGCCGATGCGGCACCTATTGCCATTCGTCAGGCTAAGAATGCCATCCGGATGGGGCTTGAGAAGTCATTGGAAGAGGGCTTGGCTTGGGAGATTGAAGCCTATGCGCCCTGTTTGCATTCCAAAGATCGCCAAGAGGGGTTGAAAGCGTTTCAAGAAAAGAGAAAACCGGTCTTTGTCGGTGAATAAGGGGTGGCTCAAGTCACCAAAGGAAGTGGTTTTTCAATGCCTTTAGTCTTAAGCCAACAAGAGCGAGTCAGCCTGTTAAAAAAGTCCCTGAAAGAGCGAATCTTGGTCCTTGATGGTGCCATGGGGACGGCAATCCAGGATCGAAATTTAACTGCCAATGATTTTGGGGGAGAGACCTACGAAGGCTGTAATGAATATTTGGTGATGACTCGTCCTGAGCTAATTGAGGACATTCACCGGCAACACCTAGCTGCAGGTTGCGATATCGTGGAATCCAATTCCTTCGGCGGCACAGCGTTGGTTTTAGAAGAGTTCAGTCTGGGAAGGTTGGCTCCAGAAATAAACCGTGCCTCGGCAGAAATTGCTCGTAAGGCTGCAGATTTTTTTTCTACTCCAGAAAAGCCTCGTTTTGTTGCAGGCTCGATCGGCCCCACCACAAAGGCGATGAGCGTCACCGGAGGTATCACCTTCGATGCTCTTGAGATCCAGTATTACGATCAGATGAAGGCGCTTTGGGAAGGTGGCAGCGACTACTTGCTGTTAGAAACCTGCCAGGATACGCGAAATTTGAAAGCGGGACTTTTGGCGGCCGGACGGCTCGCTAAAGATCGTAACGAAGTTATTCCCGTTGCGGTGTCCGTCACCATTGAAGCCAGCGGAACTATGCTTGCCGGGCAAAACATAGAGGCACTCATGGCCTCCATGGAGCATCTCGATCTTTTGTATCTTGGTCTTAACTGCGCTACAGGCCCAGAGTTCATGACCGATCCCATTCGAACGTTGGCTCAATACTCCCCTTTTCCCGTAGCGTGCATTCCCAATGCTGGGCTTCCCGATGAAAATGGTTGCTATCTGGAAACCCCAACGATGGTTGCCTCGATATTGGGGAGGTTTGTTGAGAAGGGGTGGATCAACGTCCTTGGCGGCTGTTGTGGAACCCATGCGGGGCACACAGAAGCTTTAGTCGAATTGGCGAAGGGGAGAAAAACGCACGTCATTCCGATGCAGGAAAGAACGCTCATTTCGGGGACTGAGGTTTTTGAGATCACCGACGAGGTGAGACCCGTCATAGTCGGAGAGCGCACTAACGTCATCGGAAGCCGCAAATTTAAGAAGATGATCACGGAGGATAAGTTCGATGAAGCCGCTGAGGTAGCTCGGGGGCAGATCCGTGCCGGGGCACAGGTCTTAGATGTCTGCCTAGCCAATCCCGACCGCAACGAATACGAGGACACAGAACGTTTCCTAGAAATGGCTGTTAAACGGGTGCGTGTCCCTTTGATGATCGACTCCACCGATGAAAAAGTCGTGGAACTGGGCCTTAAATATTCACAGGGCAAATCAATCATCAATTCGATCAATCTTGAAGACGGTGAAGAGCGTTTCGAAAAGGTAATGCCTCTGGTCAAAAAGTTTGGGGCCGCCGTTGTTGTGGGAACGATCGATGAGGACCCTGTGCAAGGCATGGCCATCGGACGGGACAGAAAATTGGCGGTTGCCGAACGATCCTACGACCTTTTGACAAAAAAGTACGGCCTCAACGCTCGTAATATTATCTGGGACCCCTTAGTGTTTCCGTGCGCTTCAGGAGATCAGCAATACGTAGGCTCGGCCGTAGAAACCATCGAAGGCATTCGCCTCATCAAAAAGCGTTTTCCTGATACTAAAACCATTTTAGGGATCTCAAACGTTAGCTTTGGCCTTCCGCCGGAAGGGCGTGAGGTCTTAAATTCAGTCTTTCTCTATCATTGCGTTCAAGCCGGCCTTGATATGGCTATTGTGAACTCTGAAAAGCTGGAACGTTTTGCCAACCTTCCCCAAGAGGATCGTAAACTGGCAGAGGATCTCATTTGGAATCGCGGGGAGAATCCCGTGATGACCTTCACGGAACACTTTCGCTCGCGAAAGCCACAAAAGAAAAAAGAACTTAGATCCACTCTGCCGTTGGAAGAGAGATTGGCCAGATCGGTCATCGAAGGAAGCAAAGAGGGGCTACTCGATGATCTGGCTGAGGCGATTAAAACCTCCCACCCGCTGGAAGTGATCAATGGTCCCTTGATGAAGGGAATGGATGAGGTGGGCAAACTCTTTGGTAAAAACCAATTGATTGTGGCCGAAGTGCTTCAGTCGGCGGAAGTCATGAAGGCCGCGGTGAGCTTTCTGGAGACGAAGATGGAGCGAAAGAACATGTCTTCGCGCGGCAAGATCCTTCTTGCCACGGTCAAAGGCGATGTTCACGACATTGGAAAAAATCTAGTAGAGATTATTTTGGCCAACAATGGATTTAACGTGATCAACCTTGGCATTAAGGTGCCGCCTGAGAAGTTGATCGAAGCCATTCGCGAGCACAGTCCCGACATCATCGGACTTTCTGGACTCCTTGTGAAATCCGCTCAGCAGATGGTGATTACCGCCGATGATCTAAGCCGTTCGGGAACCACACCTCCGATGCTGGTGGGAGGCGCAGCTCTGACTCGCGGCTTTGTACAAAGGCAGATTCGCCCAGCCTATAAAGGCACGGTAGCTTATGCTAAAGACGCCATGAATGGCCTGAATCTGGCTAAGATCATGGTTGATCCGAAGCTACGCGCGGAGCTTGTAGCTCAATTTGCGGCAGAAGCCATTGCGGAACCAGCCAAGGCTCCCGTGGTTCAAGCCCCAGTTTCAACGAAGCGATCGTCAAAAATTACTATATTGGAAAAGGTTCCTCCTCCCCCTGATGAAGAGCGCCATGTGTTAAAGAACACGCCGGTGGAGAGCGTGTGGCCTTTTATTAACCCTATGATGCTTTTTGGGCGCCACCTGGGCATTAAGGGCGGTGTGGCGCGGGGGTTAGAGAGCCTAACTGCTAAAGAGCGTGATGCGCTGAGAGCCTCTGAGCCAAAAGCCATGGCCATTGTAGACGCCGTCAATGAGGTCAAGGCGGAGTACAAAGGAACAGAATTTTTAAAGACTGCCGCTGTCTATCGTTACGCGCGTGCGGCGAGCGACGGCAATCGGATCTGGCTGGGGTTTCGTGACCAAGGGAAACCCGTTTTAAAAATGCTCGAACTTCCCCGCCAGGGCGCGCCTGATGGGCTTTGTTTGGCGGACTTCGTAAGTCCGCTACCCGAGTCCCTTAAAGTTCCAACGCTAAACGATCTTAAAGACAATATCGCACTTTTTGCCGTCACCGTAGGACGAGGGGTTCGCGAGCTGTCTGAAAATCTTAAGAACCGTGGGGACTACCTGAAATCTCATATTGTGCAGGTGCTCGCCATGGAATCCGCTGAAGGCTATGCAGAATGGCTGCATTCAAAAATTCGAGCCCAGTGGGGCTATCCCGATCCTGAGGGGATGACCATGCTCGAAAGGTTTCAGGCAAAATACTCGGGAAAGCGATATTCCTTCGGCTATCCGTCCTGTCCCAAATTGGACGACCAACGCTTGTTGTTTGATATTTTGAGACCCGAAGATATCGGCATGCAACTCACTGACGGCTTCATGATGGATCCTGAGGCCAGCGTATCGGCGTTGGCGTTTCATCACCCACAGGCCTGTTACTTCTCAGTCGGCTTAGGGGGAGATAGGGCAGGGGAGGACGCATGAGTCAACTTCCTCTATTGCCGCTCACTGCTATCGGCAGTTTGCCTCATCACAACGTGGACGCTGCGCTTGAGTTTGCTTTTCGTTTTCAGATTCCGTTTCTTCCGCAAATTCCGATTCGACGGCCTGCGGAGTATATGATTCCCCAAGCACTCGAAGGATTACCAGGCCTTGAGGTTTCCCCGGACGGGAGCGCCGATCTGAATCTTGATGTCTGGGCGGCAAAGGCAAGAGAACTCGACGAAGCCCTGTTAGAGAGTTTTTCTAGAACCTCCGACGACGATGCTTTTTCCCGATTTGAACCCTCGGCCCAGTCGTACAGTTGTTTTCGCCCGTTT